>JAUIEY010000193.1 GCA_030429685.1 Gammaproteobacteria bacterium | reverse complement strand
TAGTCGAATATAACCTCAATCAGTTCTCCAGCGGGTCCGCGCAACAGGCCGGTGCGGCGTCCGTTGTAGGGAAATTCAGCAAGTTCTTTGGGCGGCGTGATCCAGTCGAGTGTCGGCGCCGACCGGGTGGCCGTGAAACTCACCGCCGCGATTCCTGGTGGCAGCCGACCCGGCGCGACGGGGCGCGCACCAATGTCAGCAGGTAAGTCATCAATTTCAATCAGGTAACCCGGAGCCAGGTTGATTACGGCCAGCGGGTAGGTGGTCTCGATCGGCAGGTCATTGGCCTTGGAGATCATGGTGATCTGAAAATCCTGCGCGGCACCCACGGACAAACCCAGTCGCTCGCCGTAAAAATCTTGAAAAGCCTGCATTGACGGCCCGCCGGCCACCATGATGAAAGGGCGTTCAACCAGCGGCATGCTGTCGTCCAGCCCAAGGCCCTGCATGGCCTGCTTGTTGGTCGTCAGGTACAGCAGTTCGTTGCCACTGCCCAGCGCCTGCATCACCCGCGGGGCGTCCGGTGCATCCCAGAGCGGCCGCGGCGCGCCGATGACATCAAAGGCCGAATCCCGCATGCCGGCCGCAATCCGGTCGGTATCCGCCACCAGCAGTTCGGTGGCATTCCAGCCGTGACTGGTCATCGGGCGGTAACCCGCAACGGCCTCATCTGCGATCAGTCGCACGTAGACCGGCGCCTCGTTTACTGGCTGCAGCAGCACGAAACTGTCGCCGGCCATGGCAGGTGCCTGCCAGTGTTCGGCAAGTGCCGTGCTGATGTGCCCGGATTCGACAGTCCGATAGTCGAAATGCTGCTGCCAGGCCTGTTCGACCTGGGCAAGGTTACTGACGGTAATGGTGACAATAGCGATTTCTTTAAGCATGACGACAAAATACCCGCGAATTGGCTTGAGTCGCATGATGCCGCAAAGCCGGTGCACTGGCGACAGTGGATGGTGCGCCGGTGACGCCGGAGGGGGTATGTCCGGCGCGGTTCCGTGTAGAATGTGCCGATTTCGCCCGTGCAGCAGACGCGGGCGCGGCACAGTATCGGGAAGACCTCATGAACTCAGCTTCTGCCCAGACAAACTTCTATCGCTGGATCATAGTGTTATGTTCCTTTCTTATACTGTTTGTCTCAAACGGGATCACCATTGCCGGCATCACGGTATTTGACCTGGAGCTGTTGCAGGCCCTGAGCGACAACGCCGGTCGCGAAATCACGCTGGGCGAACTGAAGGTGCGTGACGGGCTGATGTTTATCACTTCCGGTGTGTTGGGCCTGGCCGCCGGCTGGCTGGCTGACCGTGTGGGCGTAAAGCCCCTGATTATTGTCGGGCTGGCACTGCTGGCGCTGTGTAATTTCGCCTATAGCCGCGTCGAGGCGCTCACCGATGTCTACGCAATTCATGTGGTATTCGGGTTGGTGCTGGTCCTGTGCGGATTGATGGTGAATATTTATCTGATTTCGCGCTGGTTCGATAAGCACCGCGGACTGGCGATTGGCCTGGTGCTGGCCGGCACCAGTCTCGGCAATGCGGCCTTCCCGCAACTCAATGCCTGGTTGCTGAGTGATGCCAGCTGGCAGGAAGCAATGCAGTTTCTGGCGTTGATTCCGCTGATACTGCTGCCGGTCGCGATATTTGTTGTGAAGGGGTCGCCCGAGGATGCCCGGCGCGCTGCCGGCAATATCGAGCCCGCTGATCAGGATTTGCCCGGTTACACGCTGGGGGAAACACTGCGCAGTCGTAACTTTTACATTCTTTGCACCCTGGCTTTCTGCACGTTTTATTCCATTCTCGGTATGACCGCCGTCACCTTTGTGTTCCTCAGTGTCAATGATTACCCGGCGCAGCTCGCTGCCACCGGCGTGACCATCCTGTTTATAGGCGGTCTGGTGGGCAAAATCATCAGCGGTTACCTGGCCGAGGTCCTGGGTCATAAGCAGGTACTGCTGGTGAGCCTGTTGCTGATGCTGATTGGCGCCATCGCTTTGGTCCTGGCCGTAGCGCAGGGCAGTGAAATGTTTATCTGGATAGGCCTGATCGGCTTCGGCTTCGGCTGGGGCGGCATCTATACGCTTATTCAGTTGCTGGTTGCCGATTTGTTCGGCCTCAAGGCGCTGGGCAAGGTACTCGGCGTGGTCAACGTGGTCGATACACTGGGCGGGGCGCTTGGTCCGGTGGTTACCGCCATGCTGTATGACCGCACCGGTTCGTTTCTGGTGTCTTTCGGTGTGATCACCGCATTGCTGGTGATTGCAACATCGGCGGCTGCGCTGCTGCGCATGCAGGATGCCGCCTGTTTGCAGCAGGCCGGGCAGGGTTAACAAGATGAGCGCGACCATCCCCGTCAGCGACAGCCTCAGCAATGTCCGTTATGAAATTCGCGGACAGCTGGCGCAGCGAGCCCATGAAATGGAGCGCCAGGGTTACGAGATCATTTCCCTGAATATTGGTAATCCCGGCCTGTTCGGGTTTCGCACCCCGGAAACCATTCGCATGGCCATGATCGAAAATCTGCCGACCAGCGAAGCCTATTGCCATCAGAAAGGTATTTTTCCGGCCCGCGAAGCGGTGGTGATGCAACAACAGGACCGTGGCGTCATGGACGTAACCGCCGATGATGTGTTCATTGGCAATGGCGTCAGCGAACTGATTGACCTGACGCTGCGGGCATTGCTGAACCCGGGCGATGAAGTGTTGATACCCAGTCCGGACTATCCGCTCTGGACGGCGGCGGTGACCCTGAACGGCGGCAAGGCGGTGCATTATCCGTGCACGCCGGATAATGGTTTTCAGCCGGACCTCGACAGACTGGCAGCATTAATTTCACCGGCCACCCGGGCGCTGGTAATCATTAATCCTAATAACCCCACCGGCGCGGTATACAGCCGTGCGACTTTGCAGGCCATGGTGGCGCTGGCGGAGCAGCATGGACTGGTGTTGTTCGCCGACGAAATTTACGACGGCATGACCTATGACAGCACCGAGTTTGTGCCGCTGGCGACGCTGGCCAAAAACACCCTGTGCGGGACTTTCAGCGGCCTGTCCAAGGTCTATCGTGCCTGCGGTTTCCGGGTGGGCTGGGTGTGTTTCAGCGGCTCCCACGGTAAAGCCGACGAATACCTGCACGCGCTGGATTTGCTGGCGTCACTGCGCCTGTGTAGTAACGTGCCGGGCCAGTGGGGCGTGCAAACAGCACTGGGCGGCTTCCAGAGTCTGCGCGAACTGATCGAGCCGGGCGGCCGGTTGTACGATTCCCGGCAGGCCGTTATCGACTGCGTGGCGCGCAGTCCTTACCTGACGCTGGTGGCGCCGGGTGGCTCCATGTACGCCTTTGTCGGCGTGGACCCGGCCGCCGTGCCGGGATTTGATGATCACGACTTCGCCCTGCAGTTGCTCGAGGACGAGCACGTGCTGGTTGCACCTGGCTCCAGTTTCAATGTCGATTACCGTAATTACTTCCGCATCACGCTGCTGCCGGAAGCGGGGGTGTTGGAAGAGGTGTTTACGCGCATCGATAGAACCCTAGAAAAGTATATTAAAAACAATAATAAGTGACTAACTCCTACATTAGTTTCTGATGTACGATTTGCTTCTGGACGCACTGCAATCCGGAACCACGGTGGTTACCGCCAACAACCGCCTGGCGCGAACCTTGCGCCACGCCCACGAGCAGCGCCAGATGCAGCTTGGCTTGCAGGCCTGGCAGACGCCCGCCATCGTGACCTGGAGTGCATGGCTGCGTGGGCTCTGGCAGGAATCGCGACTGCGCGGCGGCCAGGCAGCCGGCTACCGGCTGCTGGGCGACAGTGCCGCCAGCCTGCTCTGGCAGGCAGCGGTTGCTGCCGACCCCGCTGGCACAGATGCGCGCCAGGCCGGGCGCCTGGCGCGGGCAGCGCGCGATAGCTGGCGCCTGCTGAATGACTGGCAGGCGCTCGATGCCGATGAATGGACGCGCCCGGACCTGTCGCCGGATCAGCAGGCCTGGTTGCGCTGGTCGGGCCGTTATC
>JAUIEY010000192.1 GCA_030429685.1 Gammaproteobacteria bacterium | reverse complement strand
CGGTCTTTTTCGGCTTTTTTTGTGCCTACAGCAGAGACTCAATAGCAGCGCGCTCTTCACGCAGTTCCTGCTCCGTGGCAGCCATCAGGCCGCGGCTGAATTCGTCCACTTCCAGACCCTGCACGATGCTGTAAGCGCCGTTGGCGCAGGTTACCGGGTAGGAGTAGATGATCCCCGGCTCAATGCCGTAGCTGCCGTCCGCGGGGATCCCCATGCTGGTCCATTCGCCGTCCGGCGTGCCCAGTGCCCAGTCGCGCATGTGATCTATGGCGCTGGAGGCAGCCGATGCGGCGCTCGACAGGCCGCGGGCCTTGATAATGGCTGCGCCGCGCTGCTGCACCGTGGAAATAAAATCGCCTTTGAGCCAGGCAGCGTCCGCTGCCTGCAGCGCCGGGGTGCCGGCGATAGTGCAGTGATTTACGTCCGGGTACTGGGTAGCGGAATGGTTACCCCAGATGATCACGCCTTTGACATCGGTGGTGTGTTTGCCGGTTTTGCCGGCCAGCTGCGCCATCGCACGGTTGTGATCCAGGCGGGTCATGGCGGTGAAATTACCCGGCTGCAGGTCCGGCGCATTGCTTTGCGCGATCAGTGCGTTGGTATTGGCGGGATTACCAACCACCAGCACCCTGACGTCGCGGCTGGCATGGTCGTTCAGTGCCTTGCCCTGTACCGAGAAAATCTGCGCATTGGCTTCCAGCAGGTCCTTGCGTTCCATGCCCGGGCCGCGCGGGCGGGCACCAACCAGCAGCGCATAGTCGGTGTCCTTAAAGGCGACGTTCGGGTCATCGGTGCAGACAATGCCGGCCAGCGTCGGGAAGGCGCAGTCTTCCAGTTCCATGGCAACGCCCTTGAGCGCATCCAGGGCCGGGGGAATTTCCAGCAACTGCAGAATGACGGGTTGATCGGCGCCCAGCATCTGGCCGGACGCAATACGGAAACATAACTGGTAGCCGATCTGACCGGCAGCGCCGGTGATGGCCACGCGTACAGGTGCGCGAGACATGATTCTTCCTAGCTGATATTAAATTCGATTTATATAAGTAGACTGGAGTCTTGATCCGTGTTTTTTCAGTGGCGTTTTTGGGGCCGGCTGAAAAAACCGGAGAGGGATTCTATCATCGCCCGCGAATCCGGGCATTGCGCCTTTCCGAAACCAGAACTGTCGGCCAAACAATGACATCAGATCAGCCCGTGAACCCGGACCTGCAGCAGCTGGATTTCAGACCGACGCCCTGGGCGGCCGGTCCGCATGCCCAGTCGATACTGTCCAGCGCCCAGCCCCGCCGCTGGCTGGTGCGCCGGGCGGCGCGTGAGTTCAAGGCAGCCGAGCGTGAAATGCTTATTGATTGCGGCGCCGGGGTGCGGCTGCTGAGTCATTTTAATGCGGCGCAGGGCGCGCCAAATGGCCGGCTGGCGGTGATCATTCACGGCTGGGAAGGCAGCTCGGATTCCATCTACAACCTCACCGTAGGTCCGTCGCTGAATGCGCGGGGCTTTGATGTGCTGCGGCTGAACCTGCGTGACCATGGCGATTCACATCATCTCAATGAAGAACTGTTTCACTCCTGCCGGCTGGATGAGGTGCTGGGAGCCTTCCGCTGGATCAACCGGCAGTTTGCCGATCGCCTGGTGTCGGTGGTGGGGTTTTCGCTGGGTGGCAACTTTGCCTTGCGTGTGGCGAATCGCGCGGCTGCCGAAGGCATTGTTCTCGATCGCGTGGTCGCCGTCTGTCCGGTGCTGGACCCGGTCGAAACCATGCATGCGCTGGACAAGGGTGCCTTTATTTACGAAAAGTATTTCATCCGCAAATGGCGGCGCTCGCTGCAAAAAAAGCGCGCGGCTTTCCCGCACAAGTACCGCTTCGACGAACTGTCGTCACTGAACAGTCTGATGCACATGACCGATCATTTTGTGACGCGCTACACCGAATACGACAACCTGCATACCTATTTACAGGGTTACGCCATCACCGACGGCAGGCTGGATGACATCAGCGTACCGACCACGGTATTACTGGCCGATGACGATCCGGTGATTCCGGTAGCCGGCCTTCGCAACATGCGTTTTCCACGCAGCGTAAAGCTGGTGCGCAGCCCGGCCGGCGGACACTGCGGCTTTCTGCACGGCTGGCAGGCGAGCTCCTGGCTGGACGAGTTCGTCAGGAGCTGCCTGCTCGACTGAGCGCGCGGCCTATTGCCCGAACCGGGCGTTGAACCGCACTCCCAGCAGTCGCGGCGTCGGCATATTGACGTATACATCGCTAGGCAGTTTCGGTCCCGCTACCGCGCCATTTGCCAGTCCCAGTCGCCACTGGCCGGTGGCAATGCCAGGGTTGCTGCCGGCGCTGGTTACCGTGTCGTCATCAAACACGTTGCTGATGTAAAACTGCACGTCCCAGTTCTCCGCCAGAATACCGGCGCTGACGCTGGTACGGCTGTATGCCGGCAGTTCGACGATATTGAATGCCTCCAGCCAGCGGCTGTCCTGCCAGCGGTAATTAACCTGACCGAACCATTCCAGGCCGGTGTCGAACAGCGCATTGGTGTAGTTTGCATCCAGCAGAAAGGCATGCTGTGGCGCGCGTTCCAGTTCATTGCCGCTGTAGTCAATCACGCACCATGGGTCGCCGCTGCCCGCCGGAATTTCGCGAACTTCCACACAGCCCTTGCCGTTACCCAGCTGGCCGCGGGCAATGTCATTGGCGCTTTGCGTAATCGTCATGTAGTCGGTGTATTCACTGTCCAGGTAGGTGTAGCCGCCGGACAACACCAGGTTGTCAGTTGCCTGGAAGGCCACATCGAGTTCCAGCCCCTTGACCTCGGAGCCGTCAATGTTACGAATCCGGGTGCCGATGGTGTTGCCTATGACTTCCTGCACACTGATCTGTTTGTCCTTGAAGTCCTGGAAAAATATCGCGCCGTTGATACGCAGCCGGCCATCCATGGAAGTGGTTTTGGCACCCAGTTCCCAGACGTCCAGCCGTTCCGAGGTGAACTCAATCTCGTCATAAAGGCCGTCGCCGTTGGCATCCAGACCGAACGAGCCGGCCGTGAGCAGGCTGAAGCCACCGGGTTTGATGCCGCGAGACCAGGAAAAATAGGTCATGACGTCTTCATTCCAGAAGTACTCGAACGTTGCCTTGGGCGCCCAGTAGCGGTCTTTGCCACGCAGCGTCTGGTGAGTGCTGTTGGCGCGTCCGAAGCCGAACGCGCTGAACGAACCCGGCATGCCGGGAGCGCCGCCGGGCGCCGATTCCAGCCGGTCACAGCGTCCTCCGAAGCCGCAGATGATGTAGGAGCTGGGACCGTCAATGCGACCGCTCATCGGGCCGCCGTTAAAATTCGGGTCCATCGGATCAAGAATCAGACTGGTTGCCGGTGCATTGGTCTGGTTGGGCGCATTCCAGTAGGCGCCGCCGTCGAGCGGATTGGTCAGATAGCCCTCGCACAGCGCGTAACCGGTATATGCGTCGCGAAACGGCGATACCGTGCCGGAATCCGGATCGTCCGGGTTGTTCAGAAAATCCTGCGACAGGCCGTTGAGGCAGACGTTCATGACCGGGCCGCCAACGCTGTTGTCTTCGCGGGTCAGGCGCGCTTCAAACGTGGCGCGAAAATTGTCAGTAACGTTCCATTTCAGGTTGCCGTACCAGGAATAGTGATTTGTGCCGCGCTCATAGATGATCGGGTTGGCAGGATCCAGCGTGTCGTAGGTTTTGCTGGCAAAGTAGGCAGCTGGCACCGTCGTAATGCCGCACTGAAAGTTCGGGCCCAGCGGTCCGAATGCAAAGTCGT
Organism: Gammaproteobacteria bacterium; assembly: GCA_030429685.1. Taxonomy (GTDB): domain Bacteria; phylum Pseudomonadota; class Gammaproteobacteria; order Steroidobacterales. The sequence continues at coordinate 290 of JAUIEY010000192.1, read as the reverse complement.
AGGGCGTTCCCAGTGCGGGGTTGCCGAAAGATAAAAAGCAGAAGGCGTCCGCGGTAACCGTAATCTGGTTGCGCTGATCCTGCTCCAGGCGTTCCCGCCAGAATTGCAGGCCCTGCGTAAAGGTCAGGCTATCGGTGACATCCCAGGCCAGCCGGAATTCCTGGCTGAATTGCGTGGTTTCGGTGAATTGATCCTGATAGAAGGTCACGCCGCCATCGTGAATGCCATCACCGGCGGTGCAGTCGTTTTGCTGCCGCAGCTCGGGAATATTCGCAGCCTGATCGATGCCG
>JAUIEY010000191.1 GCA_030429685.1 Gammaproteobacteria bacterium | reverse complement strand
AGTGCTTGCCCTCACAGGCTTCGCAGACTTCGCCGTGGCGCACGCAGCTGTATACCGGGCACAGCTGTTTGTAGTCATGCAGTGTCTGCACAATAGGGATGCCGCGGTCGCTGAGGGGTTTCAATATCGCGCCGGTCAGTTTGCCGTGGTAGATGTGCAGATGGGCAATGTCAGGATGCGTTTCGTCGATAGCACGTGTGATATAGCGACGTGCGTCGCGCGAATAAATAAACCGGAAAACGTCAGTCAGCGCCAGGTTGGCGGTATCAACTGCAGGCGGAAAATAGCGGGCGTATTCACTTTCGACATTGCGGTCCGATGCTCCGCAGAATGGTATGACCTCGTGACCATGCTGTTCCAGCAGGTTGCCCAGTTCAAAAAAGTATTTTTCAGCGCCGCCCGGAATGTAATAGTTGTTGGAACCGTTTAGAACGGTTGGCTTGCGCATGGCGTTTATTCAGACGCGATTCGAGCCGACCCGCGACAGACTGGTTGCTTGATCGGTGCCGGACAGCGGCCTGACAGTCTCGACCTCTGCGGTCTGCGGTACCGGTTGTTCCGGCAGGACTTCCGGTTCGGCAATTGGTGGCAGTTCAAACAGGGTTGCATACTTGCCGGCAATGGTGGCCCATGAATAGCGGCGCTTCGCCAGTTCGCGCATCTGTGCAGCATTGCCACGCAAATCCAGATTGCTCAGGCCGCGCAATGTTTCGGCCAGACTGGCGGTTGAGTCAAAGTAAAGCGCTTTGTTTTCGGTGGTGGCGCGGTTAAACACCACGTCGAATGCCACCACCGGCAGACCCAGTGACATGCTTTCCACCAGCGACGGATTGGTGCCGCCGGAACTGTGACCATGCACATAGAGGGCCGCATTGCTGCGCAGGGCAAACAGTTTGCGGGGCTCAAATATCGGGTCCAGCAGCAGCAGATTAGGATTGGAGCGGTAGCGCCGGCGCAGCGCACGTCCGTATTCGCTGTTTGCCCAGTTGCCCAGAAACACCAGCGGCAGGGTGTCGGCCTGCGCAAATGCCTCAAGGATAACGTGAATATTGTTTTCCGGCTCAATGCGGCACACGGCAATGGCATATGCAGAAAAACCGGTATCAACCAGGTCGTTATCCGGTTCACTTTTGTGCAGGGCCACTATCGATACTGACGCATCGGTTTTCTCCGGCAGGTCCGAGCGCGCGTTGTCGCCACCGTATTCCACCAGAAAACTGTCGCGGCCATAGACCGTGGCGATGTAATCATGGATCGCGTCATTGTCGGCGATCAGTTGATCCGCAAACCGGGCTGCAACTATCTCCGAAAACTTCAAAAAGGCCCTGGCCAGTCGCCCCCATTTCGGCCGTTTCCAGTCCATGCCGTCCAGATTGACCATGATTTTGCCCCGGTAGAACAGTTTCAGCAGGGGCAGAAAAATACAGCCAGATACGCCCAGTATCAGCATCGTATCGGCGCGCCGGCTGGCATGTATCATCGACCAGATGTCATACGGAATACTTTGTACGCCATTGGCGTCCAGCGGCAGGTATTTGAGTTCAGCGCCGAGGTAATGGTCAGGCTGCCGGTTGTAGGCGCGCGCGCTGCAATAAACGATGAATTCACAGCGCTTGTTCAGGTGTTTTACCAGGTTTTCTGCCAGGGTCTCGAAACCGCCGTATCGAGCCGGTATTCCCTTGGATCCTATAATTGCTATTTTCGGCATACGTGATCGCTGTCGTCGTGACAGCGGCGAAGCTGGTTCAATTGGAAATGACGGCAGGTGCGCACTGCGAAACCACCCTAACAGCTTGGATCATAGCGAAACCAAGACGGAAATACATTAACGAATATGGCGACACAACTTAGACGCGGTCTGTCATTGCCGCTGCTGACGCTGTATGGCCTCGGCTCCATCGTCGGCGCCGGGATCTATGTGCTGGTCGGTGAGGTTGCGGGCAAGGCCGGCATGCAGGCGCCGCTGGCATTCTTGCTGGCCGCAGTTATTGCAGCGTTTACCGGTTTTTCCTATGCCGAGCTGGCCGCGCGGTACCCGCGCAGCGCCGGCGAAGCTGCCTATGTGCGCGAGGCTTTCGGCCGCCGCTGGCTGGCCGATATGGCTGGCTGGGCGGTCGTGCTGACCGGTATTGTGTCGAGCGCAACCCTGGCCCGCGGCATCACGGGCTACGCGGCCTTGCTGTTGCCCGTGCCGGCAGGTGCTGAATCGGGCACGCTTGTCATAGTGGGGTTTGTCATGTTGCTCGGGCTGGTCGCCTGCTGGGGGATTGTGGAGTCGGCCTGGTCGGCCGCGGTGATGACCCTGATTTCCGTCGTCGGCCTGCTGCTGGTGCTGGGGGCGGCAGCCGACAGCTTTGCGACGCTGCCACAACGCTGGCCCGACCTGCTGCCGGGGTTCAGCCTGACCCGCTGGACCGGGATCGTACTTGGCGGCTTTTTGGCGTTCTATGCATTTATCGGCTTTGAGGACATGGTCAATGTTGCCGAGGAGGTGCACCAGCCGGAGCGCACCATGCCCGCGGCCATTCTGCTGGCACTGCTGATTGCTGCACTGCTGTATGTCGCGATCGCCACGGTTGCCGTATTGCGGGTCAGTCCACCGGATCTGGCCGGCAGTAAGGCGCCGCTGGTTGCCATAGTCGGTCGCGACAGCTGGCTGTCCCCGACCGTGATTGCTGCGCTGAGCGCAATCGCCATTACCAACAGCGTGCTGCCGCAACTGGTTATGGGTTCGCGGGTGATCTACGGTCTGGCCGCGCAGGGCAGCGCGCCACAGCTGTTTGCCCGTATCAACGCCGTAACCCGAACCCCCCTGGCGGCGACGCTGGTCATTGTTGCCAGCGTGATATTCCTGGCTGCGCTGATACCGCTCGTGACGCTGGCCAAAATCACCAGCTTTATTGTGTTGCTGATTTTTGCTGCAGTGAATGCTTCAGCCTTGTGGCTCAAGCTGTCGGGGCGGCGAGCCGTCGCTACGGTTGACTATCCGATTTGGGTATCATTGTGCGGAGCGCTGTTGTGCATATTTCTTCTGTCCTTTGAGCTGGTATTTGCCCTATGAACGACAAGCGAAATCATTCGGCAGCCGCATTGCGTGAGCGGCTTACGCCTGAGCAGTTTCACATTACCCAGGAGCAGGGTACAGAACCGGCCTTTACCGGCTGCTATCACGATTGCAAAACACCAGGTACTTACCTGTGCATCTGCTGCGGCGAGGAACTCTTCTCGTCGACACACAAGTACGACTCCGGCAGTGGCTGGCCAAGTTTCTGGCAGCCGGCGCAGGCTGACAAAGTGGCCAGCAATCGCGACCTGAGCCATGGCATGATCCGCGAAGAAGTGGTCTGCGCGAATTGTGGTGCACACCTCGGGCACGTGTTCAGCGATGGCCCGCAACCGACCGGATTAAGGTACTGTATTAACTCGGCGTCACTGGAGCTGGACGCTGACAACAAGGATGACTGATGATCAAAAGTTTATTGACGGTCGGCAATATGCGGCCGGTATGGCTTGCCGTCGTGCTGGCCGGTCTCGCGGCCTGCCAGCCGCAAACAGCCAGTGAAGAACCTGCTGCTCAGGCACGCAGTGCGGAGGAAGTAACCGTGAACAACCTGCAAATTACCGATATCGCGGTGGGCGACGGCGCGCTGGCAGAGGCCGGCAAGAATGTTGTGGTGCACTACACCGGCTGGCTCTACGACACGTCCCAACCTGAAAGTAAGGGCGACAAGTTTGACAGCTCTCTGGATCGCAACCAGCCGTTCAGTTTCCCGCTGGGAGCGGGGCGTGTTATTCAGGGCTGGGACAAGGGCTTTGATGGCATGCAGGTGGGTGGCAAGCGCCTGCTGATTATTCCGCCTGATATGGGATACGGTGCGCGCGGCGCGGGCGCGGTTATACCGCCCAATGCCACCCTGTTATTTGAGGTGGAGTTACTCGACGTCCGCGATTGAATATATACCGGTCAGCTCAGCCTGATCGAGTATGTGGCCTTTCATAGCCGCCAGCGCGTCGCTGGCAGTGAAGGCGCCTGCCAGCCCGAGTGTTGCAATATCCAGCGCGAACAGTTTGAACCGGTAGTGGTGCACAATTTCGTCGTTCCACGGCGGGCAGGGCCCATCGTAG
>JAUIEY010000190.1 GCA_030429685.1 Gammaproteobacteria bacterium | reverse complement strand
GCTGCCGGCAATATTGCCGATCTCGGTTTGCGCCACCGGGAAAAAAGCATCCAGACCGTCACCGTGCTGCTCGACCCAGGCGTCATAGACATCGTGCGGCGTGCTGGAATGCTCCACAAACAGCACGATGTTCTTGTAGTGGGTGTAAATCAGTTCGCCTTGCGGGTCAATGATGAACACGGCATTAAAAAACCGCTCGGGAAATTCAGCCAGCGTTACCTTGAGCTGCCCCATAATAAAGCAGCCTTTTTCTCTGGCCTTGGCTGCCAGAAAGTCGGTTTCCGGGCCGGGCAGGGTGGTGGCCATTTTCTCGGCATATTCTGGTGGACTCATGTTGATGATTTCATCCACAAAGCCCTGAATCGCGCCTTCGCCCAAACAGATCAGGCGCACCGGCAATTCCAGCGAACAGATGTGCGTCACCAGATCGATCATGTTGCCGATATGCTGCAGGTTGATTTCCACCTCGTCGCGCGTGGTGACATGCCGCACGGTGGTCTGCAGGGCAACGGCTATATATGGATCGATCATCAGGCTGTCCTTCAGTCCAGGTAGTCTTCGAGCTTGATATCCGCCGCACCCGGAATTATCGGCCGCACCAGTTTATCAAGCTTGTCCATGTCCATGGTTGCATCAATGCCGACCCGCGCGGAGGCCTGATTCTCATCGGTGCAACGCTCGAGTTCCCAACTGCGCACAGCGGGATAGGTGCGAATTTTGTCAGCCCGCGACAGCCGCGACCAGGTGGCCCACTCAACGTCTTCGAGATCGAACACGTTCACATCGCTGTCAACCACAACAATGCGCTTGGTTACTACGTTGACCGGAAACAGTCCGGCATCGGCGGCGAATGCGGCCTCTATCAGTTCGGCGGGTTCAGCGTCGCTTTGCTTGTCAATCGAAATAAACATATGCAGCATGGTGCCTAGCCGCGGTTCGCAGGCAACATTGATTTCGCGAATATTAGGAAACTGTGCCCGCAGTGAGCGCTCGACGGCAGCCTGCATGCCATAGGCTGACACCGCACCGATGGTGTTGTGTTCGGGGTTGCGGCCCGCCATGATCGAGTAATACATGGCGTCACTGCGATGCGTAATGGCAGTTACCCGGGTGACCGGCGCAGTTTCCGGTCCGTACTGCCCGGCGAATTCGCCGAGCGTGTTCTCGATCCGGTTGTCTGATTCCACCACGCCTTCGATGATGATTTCGGCATCTGCCGGCACCAGCAGGTCACTGGTTTCGCACCTGACCAGCTCTACCGCCTTGCCCTGCAGCCCGCCGGCTATGGCCAGTTCCGAGACGCCGGGCGGTGTCTTGCCGGAGGCAGCCATCAGCAGCGCCGGGGGCACGCCAATGGCGATTGCAATCGGCATGGGCTCAGACGCTGTTTCAGCGGCAGCATAGAAACGGCGCAAATCACTCATCGAGCTGGCATTTATCACTACCGTGTCGCGGCCGGTGATCAGCCCGCGATAAAAACCCATATTGAGCTGGCCGTGCTCGGGATCGCGGCTGATACCGACGGAGCCGGTAATAAACGGGCCGCTGTCGAGTTCAAAAAAAGTCGGCACCGGCAAGCTGGCCAGATCAATGTCGGCGCCACTTAGAACCACTTCTTTGACGGGGGAGCCGGAAACTACCGCGGGCTCTATGGGGTTCTGTACTGCAGTGGCATAGACTTTCGCATGATCACGATGGCTATAGTCCGCGTCTGCCAACTGACCCACGGCGATGCCCAGCCGTTGCGCGCTGCTCAGTAGTCCACCGACCAGCGGAAAGTCGCTGCCGCGGATGTTTTCAAAAATATAGGCGGTGCCGGTTTTCTCCAGCTGTTCCAGCAATGCCGGAAGCTCATAGCGGGCTTCCACCGGGCGTTTGATACGCACCAGCTCAGCATTTTGCTCCAGCAGTTCGACAAAAGATCTCAGGTTGTGCAAGCGGCTTTCTCCCAGGCTGACCCGCAACAGGCAAAATCAGCCGCGAGTTTGCCTGTAGCTCTGCAGTAAATGCAGAAAATCGGCCTCGCTGACCACTGGCGTGTCAGGCATCGCTTCCGGCCCGACGGAGCAGGCCTGCTCCGGTGGAGTCTGCATGGCATGTCCTTCCGACAGTTTTTCCACCCGATACCATTTGTACCAGCGCTCCAGTGACAGGCTGTCACCTGTGCGGGCATCGGTGTAGGACTTGTACATGTCGTAGCGGCCGGACACAGCTTTGACTTCCTGCGGATCGAGCCCGAGGGAGCGACATTGCTTGCGCCAGTTGCTTTCCGGCAGTTGAGATTGATTCGGCATGGCGCGAGGCTAACGCCCGCGGCCACAAGTGGCAAGCGGGGGCGCTCAGGCCGGCAGTTTATCTATCAGCGACGGGTCAACATCGGCAAGGTCTGCCTTGTCAACAATGGTGGAATTTTCGAACAGATCGCGCAGCCTTATGGGCTCGCCGATATGAAAGCCCTGGCCCCAGTCAACACCGAGCTCACGCACAGTGTCGAGGATAGCCTCACTCTGCACGTACTCGGCGACCGTTTCGATTCCCATGACGCGGGCAATCTCGGCGATGGCTGCCACCATGGAACGGGATACCTCATTTTCACAAATATCCCGGACAAAACTGCCGTCAATTTTGAGCTTGTCGACTTCAAACATTTTCAGGTAAGCGAACGAACTAAGACCGGTGCCAAAGTCATCCAGCGAGAACTGGCAGCCGAGATCGCGCAACTCGGCAATAAAGGTCTGCGCTTTCTTCAGATTGCCGACGGCGACTGTCTCGGTAATTTCCAGGCACAGACGGCTCGGATCCAGCCCGGTACGCGACAGTTCGTCCTTGATGAAATCAAGAAAATTCTCGGAACCGATGCTCTGGCCGGAGAGATTAATCGCAAACCGGATCGGCCGGCCGCGGCTGTCCTGCAATTCATCGGTCAGCGTCTCAACCGCCTTGTTTACCACCCACCGATCAAGTTCCTGCATCAGCTGATAGCGCTCGGCTGCGCCCATGAACTCGGAGGGCGGCACCGGTTCGCCGGCAGTATTCAGCATCCGCACCAGCAGCTCATGGTAGGCCACATTCTGGTTGCCGCTAAGGTAGGTGATGGGTTGCGCGAACAGCACCAGGCGACCGCCTTCGATAGCGCTGCGGATTGAACCGACCTGATTCAGATCATCCATGCGGCGGATGATGCTTTGGTCGGCACTTTCGTAAACTTCAACGCGTCCCCGGCCGCGGTCCTTGGCAGCCTGACAGGCTATCTGGGCCGGCACCAGTACACTGCTGGCGGCACCGCCATCCTGGCTGAGCGGCGCCACACCAATACTGGCTGAGGCCTGTGAGCAGCCAGCGGCGTATCCGTTAGCAGCGCGGCAAAGCTGTCACTGGTCACCCGCGTCAGCGGCTGCCCGGGCAGGACATCGCGCAGAATTTTGCTGAGGTCGCGCAGGGCACGATCGCCGGTTTCGCGGCCCAGCGTGTCATTCAGAATATGCAGCTGATCCATGTCCAGATACAGGACCGCATGCTCGCCGTTGCCGTCATGTTGCGCCCGCTCCAGCGCGTGCTCGAAACTCGGCCACGCCATCAGGCCGGTAACCGGGTCGAATGACCGTTCCAACAGGTTTTCTATAGTCGACGTGACAAAGCCGGCAATCGCGGTGGAGCGATCGCCCAGCTTGGCCATATTGGCAGGCCGCGACAGCACCAGCACGCCGGCAAGGGTCTTGCCTTCCTCGAAAATCGGCCAGCTGCGGGCCCGCTCGCGCGGATCCGGGGCCGGGCGATTCTGCAGTGCCGCGGCGACGTCGCCGTCGGCTGCCTCAATCAGATCCATCAGGCTGTCGTGGAGCAGTTCGGCGTCGGTAAACCCGACCGGATTTTCGCCCGCGGCGAGCTGCAGATCGTGCACCGGCGAATAGACTACGGCGCCGTCCAGCACCAGTTGCTGCACGGTCTGTTCCAGAATACTTTGCAAAGCCGGCTCACATTCCTCATTGGAGCGGGCGATTGCGCCGATATGGCGCAAAAATTCGTGTTCGCTGTCGTGATCGCTGATTCTGCGGTTGGCATCTAGCAGGTGCACGCGCAAACTGAGTTCGCGTTCCATGCTGCGCCGGGCCGGTTTGAGCAGGTTGGCGCAGAATTTATGCGGCATGGTGCCGG
>JAUIEY010000189.1 GCA_030429685.1 Gammaproteobacteria bacterium | reverse complement strand
CTACCAATAAGATCTTGCGTGGTTGGCGAGACATCCCTATTCCGGCAGCCCAGAGGCGCTAACACCTTAGCACAGCACCGGCATGCCGGAAATGGCGTAAGTTCGCAGATTTTAAGGAATTAATAGATTTTCGGGCTATTTAACCCAGTTTCGGGGGTCCACCGGCTGCCCGTCTTTGCGGATTTCGAAATACAGGCCCGCGTTGGCCTGACCACCGCTGTCGCCGACATGGGCGATGGCCTCGCCGGGTGCCACCCATTCGCCCACCTCTTTGAGCAAATCCTGATTGTGGCCGTAGAGGCTCATGTAACCGCCATCATGCTCCACAATGGTGAGCAGACCCATGCCGGCCAGCCAGTCAGAAAAAACCACGCGGCCATGATAAACGGCCCTGACCTCACTACCGGCCGGCGCCCCCAGCAGGACGCCATTCCAGCGCAGACTGCCATCAGCACGGGCTTGGCCGAAGCTTTTCAGCAGCGGACCGTTCACCGGCCATTCCAGGCTGGCCGCCTGTCCGGCAAACGGTTCGGCGTCAACGTCAGGCATCGCCGGCAGGCGTTTGGCAAGCGCCGCGACCAGTTGCCCGAGCTCGGTTTCCTGCGATTTGAGCGCGGCGATTTCCTGATCCCGCGTTGCCATGTCGGCACGAATTCGCGCGACTACCCGGGCACGGTCCGCCCGCGTATTGGCAATATCTTCGAGCTGATCCGCGGCGGCGGCTTGCAGCTGCGCCAGCCGCTGCATCTGTTCCTGAATCTGCTGCTGAGTTGTCGCAATCTGCGCCAGCACCCCGCGCAATTGCTCAATCGCTGCCTGGCGCTGCCGCGACAAATAGCCGTAATAGGTCATGCGCCGCCCCAGCAACGCCGGCTGCTGCTGACTCAGCACCACGCGCAGCCATTCGGCATCGCCATTGATATAGGCCATGCGCAGCTGGCCGGCCAGCGCGGCGCGCTGTGCCTGCAGCTCGGCCTGCTGGGCCTGCTCCTGCCCGCGCAATTCGGCCTGGCGTCGCGCAGCCGCCTGACTCTGCCGTTGCAGCTCCTGCAACCTGCGCCGGGCTTCCTGCTCGGCGGTCTCGATTTCGCGGAGCTGTTTTTCCGCGCGGCTGCGCCGCTGGCCTTCCTGACGCAATTCGGCCTGCAATGCCTCGATGCGCTCGCGCACCGCCTCCAGTTCCGCCTCGGCGCGCGCACGCTCGTCTGCCGTCGCGGGCTGCGCAACGGCCAGCATCAACAACAGCAGAAAACGGCGGCACCGATCCATGGCGAGCCGAGTGTAGCACCGGCTGCCAGACGGCCAAACCGGCCCCCCGGGAGGGGTATAATCCGCGCCCACCAGCAGGAGCCGACATGCAAGCTATCGTTGAATTCGCCAATAACAACCTGATCCTGGTCACCGGTCTGGTGGCCAGCGCACTGGCGGTTATTTTTTATGAACTCAGGCTCAAGGCACGCAACATTGCCAGCCTGAGCATCCCCGTCGCCGTAAGAATGATTAACCAGGGCAGCCAGGTTATTGACGTGCGGCCGGCGGCTGACTTTGGCGCCGGTCACATCGTGGACGCACGCAATATTCCCCGCGACGAGTTACTGAAAAACCCGGCCAGTCTGAAACAGGGCAAAAAGAATACGGTACTGGTCTGCGATACCGGCGCCAGCAGTGGTGAATGCGTCGCCCAGCTGCGCAAAGCAGGCCATGACAACGTATTCAGCCTGCGCGGCGGCCTGCAGGAGTGGCGCAAGGAAAACCTGCCGCTGGTCGGCGCGGACTGACCGGCCGTGCAGTCAACCGCCAGCGTTAAAATGTATACCCGGCCGGGCTGCGGCTACTGTTCAGCGGCCCGCAATTTGCTGCAGCATAAATCGGTGGCATTCGAAGACATCAACATTGCCGGCAACAGCGAATTGCGCCGTGAAATGGAAGCACTTAGCGGCCGCTATACCGTGCCGCAGATTTTTATAAATGACCGCGCCATTGGCGGCTACGATGATATGGCCGCGCTGGAGCAAAGTGGCGAACTTGATCGCCTGCTTGGCGCGGCACAGGACTAACGGAGTATCAGGGCATGACAGAAAACGGGGCTGACAAAGCAGCCGGGAATGGCGCGGGTAACGGTTCCGGCAGCAGCAGTGCGGCAAACCCGACCTTCGCCCTGCAGCAGATTTACGTCAAGGATCTGTCGCTGGAAGCGCCCAGCACTCCGCAGATTTTTGGCGAGCCGAATGTCGAACCGGAAACCGAGCTGAATATCCGGAACAGTCACGCGCAGCTGAACGACAACCGGTTCGAAGTAGTGCTGAGCGTAACCGTGCATGCGAAGCACGGCGACAAGACTATTTTCCTCGTCGAACTGCTGCAGGCCGGTATTTTCGTTATCAACGGCTTCACTGCCGAGCAAATTGCCGTGCTGCTGGGCACCCAGTGTCCGGCAACCCTGTTTCCATACGCACGTGAGACCATTGCCACGCTGGTAGGTAAAAGCGGGTTTCCGCCACTGGTGCTGCAACCGATAAATTTTGAAAGCCTGTATGCACAGGCGCAGAATCAGCAGGGTGCACAGGCCTAGGCAGGGCAGCAGGACAACGCGATGAATTCAGGCTCTAAAGCGATCGGTATTATCGGCGCGGGTTCCTGGGGTACAGCGCTGGCAATTCAGCTGGCGCGCGCGGGGCAACAGGCGTCGTTGTGGGGCCGCGAACCCGAGGTGATTGCGGCATTAACTGAACAGCGCTGCAACACGGTGTTTTTGCCGGAGTGCCCGATACCTGACAATCTTGCCATCTGCGCCGATCTCGACGAACTGGTCAGCAGCAATCGCGATCTGCTGGTGTGCGTTCCGAGTCATGTGTTCCGCAGTGTCCTCGAAAGTATTCGCCCACAGCTGCAGGGTGATGCCCGCGTTGCCTGGGCCACCAAGGGTTTTGAAGTCAGCTCCGGCAAGCTGCCCCATCAGGTCGCGCATGAAGCGCTGGGCATCGAAGTGCCGCTGGCGGTGGTTTCCGGCCCGACCTTTGCGCGCGAAGTCGGCCTGGGTCTGCCCACTGCAATAACAGTGGCGGCAACCAACGCAGATTTTGCCGATGAGCTGGCATGGCGCTTTTCCGACCAAAACTTCCGCGCCTATACATCGACCGACATGGTTGGCGTGGAGGTCGGCGGCGCCGTTAAAAATGTACTGGCAATAGCGACCGGGATGTCCGATGGCCTGGGTTTCGGCGCCAACACCCGGGTTGCGCTGATTACCCGGGGTCTGGCGGAAATGACGCGCCTGGGCGTTGCGCTGCATGCCAACGCTGACACCTTTGCCGGGCTTTCCGGCATGGGCGACCTGGTGCTGACCTGCACCGATGACCAGTCGCGCAACCGACGCATGGGCCTGGCGCTGGCAGCCGGCAAGACGGTCGAGGAAACCTGTGCCGAAATCGGCCAGGTGGTCGAAGGCATCAAAGCCGCTGCCGCCGTGCACAAGGTTGCGCAGAATCTGGGCGTGGAAATGCCGATTTGTGAGCAGGTCTACCGGATTCTCTACGCGGGCGCCGCGCCCCAGGAAGCCGTTGCCGCGCTGATGCAGCGCGAAGTCAAAGCCGAAGACTGAATGCACTCGCGCCGCCGCGGCAGGCAAGAAAAAAGCGCGGGGGCCGTCCCTGGCCGCCAGCGCGCTATACGATCACGATAGGCTCGATACAGAATGCGGACTGTGACTCCGGTCACAATTTCGGCAGGGTGGCGGCGATTGTTATCGAGGCGAATCGGAGCGCAGCGACTGAGCCGCGATGACAATTCAACGGCGCGATGCCGAAATTGCGCTCAGGCACCACCGGCGAAGTTCTGCTGCCGCCAGGCTTCGTAAATCACAATTGCGACCGAGTTGGACAGGTTCAGACTGCGATTGTCCGGCCGCATCGGTATCCGCAGGCGCTGTTCGGCGGGCAGGGCATCGAGAGTTTCCTGCGGCAGGCCACGTGTTTCCGGCCCGAACAAAAAGGCATCGCCGGCACGGTAGGTCACCCCGGCATAATTTCGGCTGCCGCGCGTGGACAGCGCGAACAACCGTTGTGGCTGCAGTGCCTGCAGACAATCCTGCAGCGAGGCGTGTTCCTGCACGGCTGCATATTCATGGTAGTCGAGGCCGGCACGGCGCATGCGCCGATCATCCAGCGCAAAGCCGAGCGGATGCACCAGGTGCAGTGTGGTGCCGGTGTTGG
>JAUIEY010000188.1 GCA_030429685.1 Gammaproteobacteria bacterium | reverse complement strand
GAAGTACCGTAGGAAACAATGCGCTGCTCACCGCTGGCACGCACCTGCCCCGGTTCGAACGGCTCAATCATGCCGTGCTCCGCAGCCATGCGCTTTATCCAGCGATCCGATTTGATGCTCATCAGTATCTGTCCTCAGTTTTGCTCAACCTTGATACCGCCAAACGCCCCTTTGTAATCGCGGGGACGCTGCGCCAGTAGCGCGGCCGCATTCAGCGCCACATCGCTGAACGCCAGCCCCTGTGGTGATTGCGGGTCAGCCGCGACTGTCGGGCAGCCGCGATCAGTCTCCTCGCGGATGCGCAGGTCCAGCGGCAACTGCCCCAGCAGCGCCATGCCATGTTCGGCAGCGGTCGCCACTCCGCCGCCCTGACCGAACAGCGCCGTGCTCTCACCGCATCCGGGACAGACAAAGGTACTCATATTTTCCACCAGCCCCAGCACCGGAATACTGACCTTGGCGAACATCTGCATGCCGCGCACCGCATCAGCCAGCGCAATATCCTGCGGTGTCGTAACGATAATCGCGCCGCTGACCGGCACTTTCTGTGCCAGTGTCAGCTGGATATCACCGGTACCCGGCGGCATGTCGACGATCAGGTAATCAAGGTCGCGCCAGTTGGTCTGAAACAGCAACTGGTTCAGCGCCTGAGTCACCATCGGGCCGCGCCACACCATCGCCTGGCCGGTATCGACGATACAGCCGATGGACATCATCTGCAGACCGTGCGCTTCGATAGGTTCGAAGGTTTTGCCGTCCTTGCTGACCGGCTGCTGGCCGGCAACACCCAGCATGATCGGCTGACTGGGGCCATAAATATCGGCGTCAAGGATGCCTACCCGCGCGCCCTCATGACGCAGCGCCAGCGCGACATTTACCGCCACCGTGGACTTGCCGACGCCGCCTTTGGCGGAAGATACCGCGATAATGTTTTTTACCCCGCCCAGCGGCGCCAGTGTGCCCTGCACGGCATGACGGCGGATGGCCGTCGCAATTTCGACCGGCACTGCACCGCTGCCGCCGGCCGCCTGCCAGATTTCCTGCAGCGGTTCGCGCAGGCGCTCCGCGGCTGCATCTGCCGGGAAGCCGAGCTCGAGGCGAATCGCCACGCCGCCGTCGGCGGCGGCCACAACCTGTGCCCCGGCCGCCGCCCAGGTCAGCGCCGGCGGCTGCCCGCCAAAGGGGAACTGCCGCTCATTCAGAGCCTTTTCGAGTGCCTTTTGTAAAGTCCCAGCCATTTTCGTGACGTATTTAACAGTATCCGGACCGCCCAAAGCGCGACATTGTACCCCAAGGAATACGGGGCCTCGTGCCCGGATTTCGGAACGGGCGCACGTTATACGGGCGAGGAATTACATACCCTTAAATATGGGTGCGGCGAACGCGTGGATTCGCCGGCAAATTCGGGACAGCCAGATAGCAAGATGAAGTTCTTGACCGCCATCAAAGCTGAACGCTGTGTTTCGCAATTACTCGCGGAACCGGACGCCAATACGCCAACTGCGCAGAAAGCGTTAAAAAGCCTGAAAAACAGCGGCAAGGCCGCTATTCCCATCCTCATTGACGCGCTGGCCAGTGCCGACCGCTACCAGACCATCGGTATTGTCGATGCGCTTACTGCGCAGGTCAGTGACCAGAACTTTAAAGCAGTAGCGCAAGGTTTGTGTCATCCGAATGAACGCTGCGTTGCGGGTGCGGCCTGGGCGCTGTCCTCATCAACCAATTACAACATCAACCTGCTGCCCGAACTGCTCGATATTGACGATATCTCCACGCACGCGGTTCTGGATATCATGCGGTCACATCTTGAGCAGTTGAATGTGCGCAAGTTGCTGCAAATTGCCTATCAGCTTGAACCGCGCGAAAAAGCTGCTGTGTTCAAGATGATCGGCGAACGCGCTACACCGGATCTGGTCCCCGACCTGATTTCCCGTACCGCGGGTAAGGACAACTCAGCCCGGGTGCATATCGTCAAAATACTGGCTAATTTTCAGACGCCCGAGGTACTGGCCACTATTCAGTCAATGCTCAAGGATCCGAACCGGCAGGTGCGTGGTGCTGCCCTTGACGCCCTGCTGGAATTCAAGGGCGGGCACGATATCGAACTGATCTGCTCACTCTTGATGGATGCGGATCTCGACGTGCAGGGCAAAGCCGTGGATCTGGTGGTCCGGCTGCGCCACCCCGATACCTTCAAGCACCTGGTCGGCGTCCTGCAGGACGAATCCGAGTATGCGCGCCGCTCGGCCGTTGAAGTGCTGAACGAACTGGCGGACTCGTCGAGCATCAAGTATCTGTTGATGGCCATAGGTGACGGCGACTGGTGGGTGCGATCCCGCGCCTGCGATGCACTGGCGACTATCGGCGGCGACAAGGTGCTGGGCGCAGTGATGGAACTGATCAGCGATAAGGATGAAAACATTCGTCGCTCGGCTATCGAAATCCTTAATCAGACCAAGGACGAGCGAGCCGTCAAACACCTGATTAATGCAACCCGTGACAGCGACTGGTGGGTCAGCGAACGGGCGGTCGACGCGCTGGCCGAAATCGGCAGCAAGGAAGCGCTGCCGCGACTCAAGGAAATGCTGGGCGGCAATCCGAAAGCCGTGCCGAGTGTGCTGCGTGCGCTTGGCAAGCTGGGCGATGCCTCGCTGATCGATGACGTCATGGGCATGCTGCAGCGGCCCGAGCCGGACATCATCGTTGCCACGCTGCAGACGCTGGCGGCACTGACCAATGACAGCAATGCAGAACTGGTCAAGGCCACCGTGCAGCCGCTTCAGGATGTCAGTAACGAAGCCGTGGCTACGGCGGCGCGTGAAGCAGTAGAGAAAATTTCGGGACGCTACTCGGATTCCCAGATTATTGGCGACCAGAAAGCTCAGGCCATGGCAGAGCCTGCGCACACGATGCTTATCGACGATGCCGAGATGCAGAAGATTGCTGCCAAAATGGCTCCCACCAAAGCGGCGCAACTGGATATCAGCAAGCTTACGCCCGGAGACATCATCGAGGACCGCTACAAGTACGTGGAGAAAATCGGCAAAGGCGCATTTGGCACCGTGCTGCTGGTTGAAGACACTGTGGTTGACGAGCGCCTGATTCTGAAATTCCTGAACCCCAATGTGGCCGGCGACGATGAGATGCTGCAGCGCTTTGTGCACGAGCTGCGCTTCTCACGGAAGATTACCCACAAAAACGTTATTCGTATTTACGACTTTCTTAACCTGTCCGGCAGCTATGCCATTTCCATGGAGTATTTCCCGTCACATACCCTCGGCGCGGAAGTTGCCGGCCACAAGGCGCTGCCAGCCGAAAAGGCTGCCGGCTGGGCAAGAGATATTGCTACCGGCATGTCGGTGGCGCACCAGGTGGGCATCATTCACCGCGACCTGAAGCCGGCCAACCTGCTTATTAATGACGAAGGACTGCTGAAAATTGTGGACTTTGGTGTGGCGGCCGCAGCCGGCGGCGGTGACACCAACCTGACCAAGACGGGTTATGTGATCGGTTCACCGAAATACATGGCGCCGGAACAGATTCTCGGCAAGAAAGTAGACCATCGTGCCGATATCTACAGTCTCGGCGTAATCTTCTACGAGATGCTCACCGGCACCCCGCCCTATACCAAGGGCGATCACATGGCGGTGATGTACCAGCATGTGCAGGGCAAGTGTGTGCGCGCCGAGGAAGCCAATCCGGCGATCAGCAGGGAGTTGGCTGAAGTCGTGCACCGCGCCATGGCTGTCGACAAGATGAAGCGCTTCGACTCCATGGATGATCTGAGCCGCGCCATCGCGGATGCCATGGGGGGTGCATAGCGCATGGCACGCATAGACGCCTTTCTCAAGCTTGGCCTGACCCAGAATTGCTCGGACATACATCTGGCCGTGGGAGTCCCTCCCATGCTGCGCATGCATGGCGACCTGTTGCCGATCAAGTTCCGCGAACTGGGCGACCAGGAAATGGAAAGCTATGTCGCGGAGATCATGACCGAGTCGCAAAAATCCCGCTTCGCCGAAGGCGAGGACATCGATTTTTCCTATGTTTCTGAGGATAACGCGCGCTATCGCGTCAATCTGTTTCGCAAAGCAACCGGCGTGGGGGCAACTTTCAGGTTCATTCCGACCGAGGTACCGACCCTGGAAAGCCTCAAGTTACCGGCTGCGGTGCGCAAAGTATGTGACAACCACCAGGGCATGGTGCTGGTCACCGGCTCTACCGGTACGGGTAAGTCCACCACGCTGGCAGCCATGGTTGATTACCTGAACCGAAACC
>JAUIEY010000187.1 GCA_030429685.1 Gammaproteobacteria bacterium | reverse complement strand
TGCGGCTTCTGGCATTCATTCTGATCATCGCCGGTTCCGTGCAACTCACAGAACTGTATATCCGTCGCAGCAGCCCGCTATTACACCAGGTACTGGGCATTTTTCTGCCACTGATCACTACCAACTGTGCAGTGCTGGGCATTGCATTGCTCAATGTGCAGCAAAGCGCAAGCTTTGTCGAAGCACTGGCTTACGGCCTGGGCGGCGGACTCGGTTTCAGCCTGGTGATACTGTTGTTCGCCGGGCTGCGCGAACGTACCGAAGCCGCCGATGTGCCGAAATATTTCCGCGGTGCCGCCGTATCGCTGGTGACCGCATCCTTCATGGCGATGGCATTTATGGGCTTCGCCGGCATGGTTAGAAACTGAATTGATCACAGCAATTTTTATTCTCGCTGGCATAGCACTGGTTGTCGGGCTCGGCCTCACACTGGTCAACAGGACACTGCCGCAAAATGACCAGTCGCCGCTGGATGAGCTGGAAGCACTGCTGCCGGCGACGCAATGCGCGCAGTGCGGCTATCCTGGTTGCCGGCCCTATGCCGAAGCCATTCTGGCCGGCACTGCTGACATCAATCGCTGTGCGCCGGGCGGTGATGCCACAGTCACCGCTATCGCGCGCCTGCTGGGACGGCACACAGCGACGGTCGACCCGGCCTACGGCGCTTATCAACCCGGTCATGTCGCGGTAGTGGACGAAGCCGCCTGTATAGGCTGCGCTTTGTGCATTGCTGCCTGTCCCGTGGATGCCATTGTCGGTGCTCACCGCTATACACACACTGTAATTCGCGATGAATGCACCGGTTGCAAACTTTGCCTGCCACCCTGCCCGGTGGATTGCATCAGCATCGTGCCGCTGCGGCCGGCAACCCGGCAGGCCGCCTGAACCTCATGCGCGTGCCGCTAAGCAAAATCGCGCGGCCCGGGTGGGGCATCGCTTTTGATACGCGCGGCAACTCTGCCGACCTGAGCGCCCTGTCGCTGCCGGAGCGGGTTTGCGTGCCGCTGCAACAGCATATAGGCAGCGCGGCAACACCAGTGGTCAAACCCGGCGACCGGGTTCTGACCGGACAACCCCTCGCCCGCGCGGCAGCCAACAGGCTGGGCGCGGCGGTGCACGCACCGCTGGCCGGCAGGGTGCAAGCCATAGCCAGGCAACCTGGCCCGGGCCGCACCGGTCTCGCCGTCAGCATTGAGTCGGATGGCACCGATGAACGCTGGCCCGGCTATACGGCGCACCGCGACCCGCTGCGCTTGTCCACGTCGGCGCTGCGCAGCGCGGTTGTGCAGGGCGGAATCGTCGGGCTGGGTGGCGCCACGTTTCCGGCCGGCGTCAAACTCAACCGCGGCAGTGGCGTGGACACGCTGATACTGAATGGCGTCGAATGCGAACCGGTAATCAGCTGCGACGATGCACTCATGCGCACCGATGTGGATGCCATGCTGCTGGGCGCGCAGATCATGTTGCGGATACTTGAAGCCGATTCCTGCATCGTCGCGCTCAAAGACGGCATGGCCGATGCGCTGCAGACAGTCACTACTGCCCTGCAGACGCTCGCTGACGATCGATTCAGCATAGCTATACTGCCGCCGGTCTACCCGGCCGGGGGTGAAGCACAACTAATTGAATTGCTCACCGGCCGGGAAATACCCGCCGGCGGACTGCCCTGGGACAGCGGCGCAATTTGCCAGAACGTTGCTACTGCAGCTGCGGTGGCGCACCTGCTCCGGAGTGGTGAGCCGTTGATCAGCCGTATCGTCACGGTGACGGGCGCGGTAGTTGCACCCGCGAATTTCCGGGTTCGCATCGGCACACCGATCAGCCATCTTATTGCCGCGGCCGGCGGTTATACCGATACCAGCAGCCGGCAACTCATCATGGGCGGGCCCATGATGGGTATCGAATTACCCGATGACAGCCTGCCGGTGGTCAAGGCCACCAACTGCATTTATGTGCCAACCATAGACGAGCTGCCGGCAACGGCTGCGGAATTGCCCTGTATCCGTTGCGGTGATTGCGCAACCGCATGCCCGGCACACCTGATGCCGCAGCTGTTGCTGCAGGCGCAGGCCACCAGCGACACGGAACGTATGCAGTCGCTAGGCTTGCAGGACTGCATCGAGTGCGGCTGCTGCGATTATGTATGCCCGAGCAAAATCCCCCTGACGCGCCGCTTCGTCGCGGCCAAGCAGGAGCTTTGGGACATCGCTTTTGAAAAACGCCGTGCCGCGAAAGCCCGCGAACGCATAGCGGCGAGGACAACTCGCCAGCAGCGGCAACAGCAGGAACAGGCCGACCAGCTCGCCGCGCAAACGCACAACGTCAGCGATACGGATACCGCGCACCAGAAACTGCAGGAATTACTGCAGCGAACCGGAGCCGACCGGGAGGATCCATCGTGAGCGGGCGGCACGCACCACACTGGCTGAGCCGCAACACTGTGCCGCTGACTATGCAACGCGTGATTATCGCGTTGGCGCCGGTGACACTGTGCACGCTGCTCTGGTTTGGCGTCGGCGTGATCAGCAACCTGCTGCTGCTGGTGCTGTTCTGCGCGGCACTGGAAGCCGCAGCGCTGACCTTGCGGCAGCGCGATGTTCGCGCCGGACTCGCCGATTGCAGCGCAATCGTAACGGCGTTGCTGCTCGGTCTGACACTGCCCCCGGCCTTGCCATGGTGGCTGTTGCTGGTAGCCGCCGTGTTCGCTATCGCACTGGCAAAACATGTGTATGGCGGCCTCGGCCAGAACCCGTTCAACCCCGCAATGGTGGGTTACCTGGCGGTACTTATTGCTTTCCCGGATGACGTCGCCCGCTGGCCGCAGCCGGCGTTTGCGGGCATGGACCAGGTCGATGCGGTATCGGCCGCCACACCACTCGACAGCATCAAGATGCAGCTGAATCAGATGCGCACCATGGCAGAAATAACCGCACAGCCCGCGTTTGGCCTGCTCGCCGGACGCGGCTGGGAGTGGATAAACCTGGCTGCGCTGGGAGGTGGTTTGTGGCTGCTGCGCAAACAGGTTATCAGCTGGCATGTGCCCGGCAGCATGCTGCTGACCCTGGCGGCTGCATATTTTTTGCTGTTTGCGTTTACGCCTGCTACCCAGCCTTCGCCGGTGATCGGATTACTTAGCGGCGGCACCATGCTGGCCGCGTTTTTTATTGCCACAGACCCGGTCTCGGGGGCAGCCAGCGACACCGGTAAAATCATTTTCGGTATCGGTGTGGCGCTGTTCTGTTTTGGCATGCGCACCTGGGGAGCGTATCCGGATGGCATTGCGTTCGCCGTGTTACTGATGAATACCGCTGTGCCTCTGATCGACCGCTGGACGGCACCACGCATTTACGGGCACCGCGAGCGGCCACGTTAATGATGAGGAGCATGCTCTATTTGCTGATTGCAGCCGTGGTTGCAGCGGCGCTGATTGCACTGGTAAATGATTCCACCCGGCTGCAGCGCGACCGGAATCAGGCCGAATATGCGGCGCGTCTGCTGCGCGAAGTGTTACCGGCCGGCGACTATGACCAGGCACCGGGGCTTGAAGTCATTGATATTGCGGGCGGCGCCGCAACGCTTTACCCGGTAAGACGCGAAGGCAAAATCGTTGCGGCAGCGCTGCGGACCGTGGCTCCCGACGGCTATGTAGGACCCATAGTTCTGCTCACCGGACTTACCCAGGACGGTTTGGTAACAGGTGTACGCGCCGCCGCCCATCGCGAAACACCAGGCCTGGGCGATCAGATCGATATAAATCAGTCGGACTGGATTGAGCAGTTTCGCGGCCGACAACTGCAACCTGCCGGGCAGTGGGCACTGCGCGCCGACGGTGGCGCAATAGATCAGATAAGCGGTGCCACCATCACCAGTCGCGCCGTGACTGATGCGGTGCGCGCCGCGCTGGAACTATATGCGACTGGTGATGCTGCACTGATTCCGGCAGACGGAGACTAGCGGGTATAAAACTCGTGGGTGAAGCGCACTTTCAGCGTACGATCGGTTGCAGCCGGTCGGATATCAAAATCAAAATTGATAGTCTCGCGATTCTCGACCGCAACACTGCCAATGTAATAAATGCTTACGCCGTCCTGAATTTCCTTTAGCTGCATATTTTTTATCTGTCCGGTCAGGTTGGCTGCGGATAACTTCACATCGGCGTTGACCGGCGTGTCGGTACCGGGCTCGGCCGATTTTTTCAGCACAACCAGGTTGATCAGCCCGGTATCTTCGCTGCGCGTAATGCCATAGGCGCTGGCAATTTCAGGGGTCAGGCTGTCACTGTTCATGGCATTGACA
>JAUIEY010000186.1 GCA_030429685.1 Gammaproteobacteria bacterium | reverse complement strand
CTATACGTGCGACGCCTGAGATGGCGAAGAGATAGTCCAGACCACAAACCCGCGTTGCGGGGCAGTGAAAACTGTAGTGGTAAGCTAAGCCGAGGGTTGCAGGTTCGAGTCCTGCCGGGCGCGCCACTCCGCAGATATTTTGCAGAGGGCAGGCATACAGAACGACAATGGTGGGTGTAGCTCAGCTGGTAGAGCCCTGGATTGTGATTCCAGTCGTCGCGGGTTCGAGTCCCGTCTCCCACCCCATTTCCTGCTGACCGACCGGTCGGCATTACCGGTGCGGGCCTCTAGCTCAATTGGTAGAGCAGTGGACTCTTAATCCATTGGTTCGGGGTTCGAGTCCCCGGGGGCCCACCAATTTCTTTGTTTTTTTTCAGCCGCTACCGGCCTGTCCAGGTCGCGGGATCGACGCCGTAGAAGCGTTGCAGCTGCGCGTAAATCTCGGGCAGATGCTTTTGCATTTTTTTCCCGCGCTCGAAAAACGCCTCTGACGCGACAGCGAAAAATTCCGGGGGCGACACGGTGCCGTATGCATTGAGCACTTTGTTAGCACGTTTTTCGGCGCGCGCCGTCAGGCCGGCAAACTCCTGTGTCATTACGCGTGCCCAGTCGGTGTAATCCTCTGCGGCATTCAGGATCGGCAGGCCGTCCATGGCAACATTTTCTTCATCCAGTTTGTGGGCGAATTCATGAATAATGACGTTCTGGCCATCAGTCGGGTCACTGATACCGTCGACGATGTCGCTCCATGACAGTATGACCGGCCCGCGGTGCCACGACTCACCGAGACGCACCGAATGTCCTTCGCGGACCAGCAGGCCATCGCGTGTGGTCTCCGTTGCGATATAAGTATCCGGATACAGAATTATCGTGCGCGAACCGGGAAAGCGGGGATTCTCGCGGTTCAGTAGCAACAGGCAGGCGTTGCCCGCCACCGTTATGCGCATCTGGTCGGTGACTTCAAGGCCGGCCGAGCCAAAAAAGTTTTTGTCGTTGAGAAATACGTTTACCAGGCCCTGCAGTCTTTGCTGCAGATTAGCCGGCATGCCCGCGTATAGCGGGACTTGTGCGCTGAGCATTTCCACATACGGTCTGGCAAGTATTTCGCTGGCCAGCCGTTGGAATTTTCGCTCGCGTATCCAGCGCAGGCTTAACCAGACAACTATGGCGAGAAACGTTGTGGCGACGATGCCAGTGAGGGCATTCATAATCGCCGAATTATACTGGTAGCAGAAGATCCGCCGGTTGATTCCCGCTTTGCCGCAAGTGCGCCAAGAGACCCGCCATGTTCTCGCCAAACATGACGGGCCTCCGGACGCTTACCTGCCTGTTTAGCCGAAACGCGGGCGATGGTACGAATGCCGCAGTCGAGGCACGCGGCGCGGTTTAGCTTCGCCATCCTCCGGCTTGAACGACCTTATCGGCTCGAACAGCGGGGTGTCGATGTCGTCCAGCTCTGCCAGTGCATCCCAGTTGCGCGTGTGCACGCGATAATTTTTATAGCGGCTCATATCCCTCTACCTCCGTTCCATGTTCCGGCCGAGGAGTCCGGAACTTACTCAATCCCAAAATCAAAATCGCCGAGTTCACGGCGCAGTGCGAGACGTTCCCGGGCAAGCTCGATCTTGCGCCAGTTCAGGCCGCTGCCGCGGCGCCTTGATTCGCTAATGTCCGTATCTTCATCGTCCAGAAATTCAAATTCTTCGCTGAAGAATTCGTCGTCATCGTCGTAATCGTTCATTGGTCTGTCTTCCCCAGAGTATCTGTAACTAATGATTGATAACCCACTCGGACCACAACCGGCGCGCGTGTTTGGGCGGCGTGCCGGAGACATCCCAGTAGGCGTGTAGCAAAATCCGCCAGCTGACTTCGAGCTGATGCACGGTGTTAATCGGCCAGGTCAACTGGTTTCTGCCGGCCTGCATACACAAACCGTTCTCAATCAGGTCTTCGGCTACCGTGGCGTTCAGGCGCAGGCACATGGAACCGTCGCGGGCGATGGCGGCAAACATCCGGCCATGGATAAAACCGCCCCGAGGCTCGCGCAAAAAACTCGCCAGCCGCAAGGGCGTGCCTGCAAAGCCGTGAATGCCGCGTCCCCCGGACCGGACGTTAGCCAGCGTGCTCGCACGCGCCAGCAGACGCTGACCCTCAGGGATCAGGTGCGCGGTGCCAGAACCGGCCAACGGGTGGCGCAGGCCGGGAGCGGCAGACTCGTCAGCGATCCAGGGGACGGACATATCTCCAAAACGGGCAACCATGGGGCTTTCACCAGTTAGTTTGATGTCAAAGTAATTCCTGTATACGCCTTTTTTCCTCGATGTCAAGTAATTTGATATAAAAATAAAACCCCGTTATCATGGCGGCCATGACACCTGATCGAGTCGATAAATTGCTGGGGCAGTGGTCCGCGCAACGGCCTGAACTGGACTGTTCAGGCCTGGATGTGGTGGCGCGGGTGCAGGATGCAGCCAAGATGCTGCGCCGCAACGAGGACGCCGCACTGCATGCCCTGGGATTAAAGATGTGGGAATACGATGTGCTGTCGGCGCTGCGGCGCCAGGGTGCGCCATTCCGGCTGCCCGCGACGGAACTTGCGCGGGAGTCACTGCTCAGCACCGGGGCAATGACGCACCGGATTGACAGGCTGGAGGAGCGCGGGCTGGTCAGTCGCGCCAGCGATCCGGAGGACCGGCGCAGCGTGCTGGTTGCATTGACTCGCGCTGGTCAGGAGTTGACCGATCAGGCCGTCGAGGCCCGGCTGGTCGCGGCCGAACGGCAGCTCAGCCGCCTGGCCGGCGCCGAGCGGGCTGCACTGGCTCACGGCCTGCGTAAGCTGGTACTGTCCGAAACCTGAACCCGGCCGTCTCGGCCGCCCAAAATTAAACTCTAACGGTCTGTTTGCATATGAACGATGCTTTGGCGTTGCCGGTGATTGGCTGGCGCGAATGGGTGGGATTGCCGGCGCTGGCGATACCGCACATCAAGGCAAAAATAGACACCGGGGCGCGGACCTCGGCGCTGCATGCCTTTAGCGTCGAAACCTATACAGCCGCTGATACGGTCGAATGGGTACGTTTCGGCATGCATCCGCAGCAGGACGACCAGCAGACCGAAGTCTGGTGCGAAGTGCCTGTCAAGGATCGCCGGGTGGTGCGGGATTCAGGCGGTCACGAAACCGAGCGAGTCGTCATTGAGACGGAAATCTGTATCGGCGTGACGACTTTCACTGCCGAGGTGACGTTGACAGACCGCGATAACATGCTGTTCAGGATGTTGCTGGGGCGTACTGCTATGAACGGCCGTTTTATGGTTGATCCGCAGCGGTCGTTTCTCAGCGGCAAGCCCGATAGCGGGATGCAATCGCTATGAATGCAATCGTATCCGGCCAGAAACCTGTCTGCATCGGCGGCGCAACTGTCGAGCCGGGTCAGCGTACGGTGATTGATTTGCCGGTTGCTGACCTGTACACCCATACTTCTCTGCACATGCCCGTGCAGGTGGTCAACGGCCGCCATGCCGGTCCTACGCTGTTTGTGTCGGCTGCTATTCACGGTGATGAGCTCAACGGTGTGGAGATTATTCGCCGGCTGCTGCGGCAAAAAGTTCTGCAGCGGCTGAAAGGCTGCCTGATTGCGGTGCCGATCGTAAACGTTCACGGGTTCCTTGATCAGTCGCGCTATTTACCGGACCGGCGCGATCTGAACCGTTCCTTTCCCGGCAGCGCCAAGGGCTCGGTAGCAGCAAGGCTGGCCCATACATTCGCGGAGCAGATTTTGATGACAGCGGATTACGGTATTGATATCCATACCGGGGCTCTGCACCGTTCCAACCTGCCGCAGATACGGGCCAATCTGGATGACCATGAAATCGGTCTAATGGCCCGTGCCTTTAACGCACCAGTGATCATCAATACTACAATCGCGCCCGGTACCCTGAGAAATGCCGCCACGGACCTGGGAATACCGGTAATCGTATACGAAGCGGGGGAAGCGTTGCGGTTCGAAAACATGGCTTCGGTCATGGGCGTCGAGCTCGGAGGGTGGAGCTTCGGCGCGCAATTCGGCGACCTCAACAACGATGGCAACATCGACGGCGGCATCCTCGGCGTTGGCGGCCTCAAGATCGGGTCCGGCGGCAACGTGACGATCAACAACAATGCCGGCGCCTCGATCACGAGCGACGAGACGGCGGTCGGCCTCGTGTCCTTCGACCCGGGGGCCGGCGTTACCAACAACGCGGTGTTGAACAACGATGGCCTGATCCAGGGCAACAGCGTCGGCGGCGCACCGGTGATCGGCG
>JAUIEY010000185.1 GCA_030429685.1 Gammaproteobacteria bacterium | reverse complement strand
CGGACGGTGGGTGGTGGCGCTGCCCTCGCCCGACCGCCCGCGCGCCCGCCTTCGGGGCCGCACCGTCACCGACGCCACCCTCGATCCCGCGTGCGACCTGTTGCTGCTGCGCATCGAGGCCGCCGCGGACCAGGCCGCCCTTGGTGGCAATGAGCACGTCCGGCGGATCATCACGCAGCCGCTGGCGCAAAGTGCGCATCAATCGTCGGAGGCGCGGCAAATGACCAATCACCTCGACCAGCCCCATGACGGCGAGTTGCTGGCAGTCCCCCCAACTCTGACAGCCCGCTGCACGCATCTGCGGACCGGTCAGACCGACAAATTCAGCATCCGGGTAACGACTGCGCAGCGCGTTGATAAGACCCCGGGCCAGCTGGTCGCCCGATGCCTCTCCCACCACGATAGCGATACGTGGCATGGCCGGCCTAGCGGATAAAGCTGCGTTCAGAAGCCTCAATGAATGAGGCAAAAATGGCCAGTTCGTCCTGCTCTGCTACCACCGCTGCAATGCGGTCGCGCGCTTCTTCGAGCCGCAACCCGGAGCGGTACATCAACCGAAACGCTTCCTTGATATTGCGGATCTGCGCTGCATCGAAGCCACGACGCTTGAGCCCCTCGCTGTTTATCCCGCGTGGCACTGCCGGCTGGCCGGCCGCCATAAGGTACGGCGGGACATCACGGGTAACCGCGCAATTATTGGCTATGAAGGCATGCGCTCCGACGCGGCAGAACTGATGCACCCCGGAAAAACCGCCGAAGATGACAAAGTCGCCCACGGTCACGTGACCGGCCAGAGTTACGTTGTTGGCAAACACCGCTTCATTGCCAATTTCACAGTCATGGGCAACATGCACATAGGCCATCAGCCAGTTGTTGTCGCCTACGCGGGTAACGCCCTGATCCTGAGCAGTACCGCGGTTGAGCGTGCAGTACTCACGGATGGTATTGCCATTGCCAATGATCAGACGCGTATTCTCGCCCGCATACTTTTTGTCCTGCGGGTCTTCGCCTACCGAGGCAAACTGGTAAATCCGGTTGCGCGTGCCGATCGTGGTCGGACCCTTGATGACACAATGCGGGCCGATAACAGTGTCGGCCCCGATTTCTACATCGTCTTCGACAATGGAATACGGACCTACGACAACGCTCGCATGCAGTTTTGCAGCCGGCGAAACGATCGCGGTTTCATGAATGTTGGCCATCAGCCCCTGCCTTCAAGTGTCGTCATCGCTGCCCCGCAAAGACTCAAGCCGGTTTTCCAGTGCGCGCAGCCGGCCGGCCATGGCGTCCAGGCGTTTTACGCGGGCCGCAATTTTACGCCATTTCCCAGCCTCTTCGACGCCGAATACCGAAGCATAAACACCCGGCGTGGTGATTGATTTGGTGACATTGCCACGCCCCATGATAGACACGTTGTCGACAATTTCGATATGTCCGTTGACGGCTACGCCGCCACCGATCAGGCAGCGCGCACCGATTGTGGCGCTGCCCGCGATGCCGCATTGGCCGGCCATGGCGGTGTGATCACCAATTATCACGTTGTGGCCGATCTGTACCTGGTTATCGAGTTTCACGTCATTGCCGAGTCGGGTGTCGCCAATGGCGCCGCGATCCACGCAGGTGTTGGCACCGATCTCTACATCGTCGCCAATATTCACACTGCCGACCTGCGGAACTTTTATCCAGCCATCCTGATCAGCGGCATTACCGAATCCGTCCGCGCCGATTACCGCACCGGAATGCACCCGCACCCGCCGGCCCATGGCGACACCGTGATAAACCGAGACGCTGGCAAACAGGCGGCTGTCGCTGCCAATGACAACATCGTCGCCAATGACGCAGTTGGGGCCGATATAGCAGCGCTCGCCCACGCTGACCCTATCGCCCAGCACCGCGCCGGCGGCGATTTCCGTGCCATTGCCAATGTCACAGTCAGCGCCGACAACGGCACTGGGATGCCGCCCGGCACGCGGCAGCGCTGCCGGATAGAGCAGCTGGGCCACCTGGGCATAAACGACATAGGGATTGCCCGTGACCAGGCAATTGGTCGGGCAGTCAGCCGCATCATCCGGGGCAATAATCACTGCGCTGGCCCGGGTCGCAGCGAGCTGGCTGCGATAGACGGGGTTGGACAAAAAACTCACACTGCCCGGCCCGGCTTCGGCCAGGGTCGCTACGCAATCTACCGTGACATCCGGGTCACCGTGAATCTCACAGCCGAACTGAACCGCAATCTCGCCTAAGGCCAGGCTCACCGCAATATCTGCCCTTACTCCCCGCGCGCCCTGCGATCAGGGCGCAGCCGCTGTGCCGGCTGCAGCGCGCAGCCGCGCCAGCACCTGATCGGTCACTTCAATACGCTCGTTCCACTGCACAATACCCTCGGCCAGAATCAGATCGTAGCCCTCGGCATCGCCAAAATCCTTGACGGCCTGAATCACGTCCCGCTGTACTGCACCAATTACCTCGTTGCGCCGCAGATCGAAATCCTCGCGGATTTCATTCTGCGTCCGCTCGATCTCGCGCACATCATTGCGCAGATCGCGCTGCGCATTCTGCCGTTCCTCGGCGCCCATGACCTCGAGATCTTTCTGAATCCGCGCGGCCTTGGCCTCGTAGGCGGTTTGCAGCGCAACCATTTCCCGCTGCCGGGGCGCGAATTCATCTTCCAGCCGCGCCGCAGCGGCAACATACTGGGGCGATTCCTGCAGCAGCCGGCCGATGTTGACGATGCCGATTTTTATCGCACCCTGCGCCTGCACCAGCGTCGGCACCGCAGCGACAATTAGTATCAATGCATATCGAAACATAGACTTATTAAACATACTTAAACCTTCTGTAGTATAAAGCTGCGGTTAAAAAGCACCGCCAATAGTAAACTGAAAACGCTCGATTTCGTCAGCCAGAATGGACCGCGGACCGTTTATGGTATTAAAGGTGCCACCCTTGCTCTCATTGAGCGGCACACCATAGCTGAATTTAAACAGCCCCAGCGGCGCCAGCCATTCTGCTGCTATGCCCACCGAAGTGCGCAGGTTGTCCGGATCAAAATCATAGAAGTCGTTCGGCAGTGGCTGCCCCAGCACGTCATACCATTCAACCGCCCCTTCGGTGGCAAACACGTTACCCACGTCGTAGAACAGGGTAAATCGCGACCGTGACTGCCATTTCTTGGGGATAGGCAGAATAATTTCCGCCGAACCTGCGATCAACAGGTTACCGCCATAGGAATTATTCAGGGTATCGAGCGGCCCGAGCGAATCTTCGCGATAACCGCGTACCGTGCTGGGCCCACCGGCGAAGAAGTGCTTGTAGGGCGGTACCGAAACCGTGTCGCCAAAGGCTGCGGTGTAGCCCACTTCCGCGTTCAGCGCCACGGTGAACAGGCGGGTGAACGGGAGGTATTGCGTGTAGTTATAACTGGCACTGAAATAATCAACATCACTGCCCGGTAAGGTCAGGCTGACGCCGAGCGAATGCCGCCAGCCACGATTGGCAAACAGCGCCCGGTTGCGAGTATCCCAGCTCCAGCCGGCGGCAACTTCATATGTGTCGAAATCGGTACTGGCAACTACGATGGTGGTGCCCGAAGTGGAATTATCGCAGTCGAACGGTACACACTGAAAATTGACATCGCCGTTGGAAGTCACCCAGTCCAGCGCCTGCTCGGAACTGGTGGCCGGGTTGGCATCAAGCTGCACCCCCTGATAACTCAGCCCGATGCTGAGCCGCTGATATTCAGTCACCGGGTAACTCCAGGTGACACCGGCAGATAACGTTTCTGTATCCAGATCCGAGGCGCCCGAAGTGAACTGCGTGCTCTGACGATAACCGGCACTGAGGCTGCGGCTGACTTCGTTCAGACTGACGTAGGGATTGGTATAGGACGCGGCAAAAATCTTGCGGAATTCACCAAAATTGGCGTCCATCTGTACCCGGTTGCCGGTGCCCATAAAATTGGTATGGACAAAGTTACCGTTCAGCAGTACTCCCTGCGAATCCGAATAACCGATGCCGCCACCAAACTGCCCGGGCAATCCTTCGGTAATCTCAAAATTCACGTCCACCAGATCCGGCGTACCAGGTACCGGCACTGTATCGACTGCCACCTCTTCAATATAGGGCAGCCGCTGCAGGCGAATTTTGGAGCGGTCCACTTTGTTCTTGGACAGATAGCCGCCCTCGAACTGACGCATCTCCCGACGAAACACCTCGTCGTTAACCGAATCGGCACCTTCAAAATTGATACGCCGCACATAAACACGGTTCTTGGGCTCAACGTAAAATGTGACTTCAACTTCCCGTGACTC
>JAUIEY010000184.1 GCA_030429685.1 Gammaproteobacteria bacterium | reverse complement strand
GCTCCGGCACGCCGGCCAGCAGGCCTGCGGCATGGGCTTCGGCAAAGATTGCCGCGGCAAAGCCATACCAGCTGGTTGCGCCGGCGTCGGCATAGTGGAGCAGCCGGGCGTCCGGCCAGATTTCCAGCAGCCGCCAGAGCGCCTTGGCCAGATTGCGCGCATAGGTGGGCGACCCGACCTGATCATCAACCACGCTGAGCCGGTCGCGCTCCGCAGCCAGCCGCAACATGGTTTTTACAAAGTTGTGGCCGTGTTCGCTGTAGACCCAGCTGGTGCGCACTGTCCGGGCATCGCAGCCGGCAGCAGCGAGCTGCTGCTCGCCAGCAAGCTTGGACTTGCCGTAAACGCTGGCGGGATTTGCCGCGGCACCAGGTGCATAGGGGGTGTCGCCATCGCCGGCAAACACAAAATCGGTGGAGACGTGAATAAGCCGCGCCCCTGATTCAGCGCAATAATCCGCCAGCCGCCCAACGGCTTCGCTGTTTACCGCGTAGGCAGCGGCAATTTCGCTTTCAGCGCGATCGACTGCCGTGTAGGCGGCGGCATTGATAATGACGTCCGGCCGGTGGTTGTGCAGGCCGGTCCGCAAAGTCGCGGCATCGCAGAGATTCAGGTTGTGCAGGTCAGTCGCAATGATTTCCGGGCCTTGCGGCGCGGTGTCCTGCAGCGATTTGCCTAGCTGCCCGTCGGCGCCGGTAATTAGAATCCGCATGCGATGATCATAGCAAGGCCGCGCGGCACGGGCTTGCGCGCAGCGGCGCTATTGACCACAATCGGGTAACTTGGGCGTTACAGTGCGCCGGTACCTGCAGCCATTACCACTGCAGGGTGTTTTCTGCAGGACACGAAACCAGGGGGTTGTCCCGACAATGTATAAGAATATTTCCCGCACTCTTTATTCGGTTCTGGCTGCATCGCTGGTTATTCCGGCCGCGGCTCAGGCCACTGATGAAATCACGGTTAGCGCGCAACGCCGTGACGCCAATATTCAGGAGGTGCCGATTTCGGTGACCGCTCTGTCCGATGCGGATATGCAGCGGCTGAATATCGAGGTCGTCGCGGATATTGCCAAGAATGTTCCTAACCTGCAGACCTACACGGTAACGGCAGGTGCCGCCGCCATGCAGGTGTTTATGCGCGGCGCCGGTGTGCAGAATCCCGGCTTCAACGCGGCCGAAGCGCCGGTTGGCATTTATATTGACGATGTGTACCGGGGCCGGGTGGGCACGGTAAACCTCGAACTGAGTGACATTGAACGTATTGAAGTGTTGCGCGGCCCGCAGGGTACGCTGTACGGCCGCAACAGCATTGCCGGTGCGATCAAGGTGATTACCCGCACCCCGGGCGAGGATTTCTACGCCAATGCCTCCCTGGGCATGGGCGACTTCGAGACCACTAAATTCACCGGTGCCATTGGCGGTGCTGTTGCCGATGGTGTCGGGCTGTCCATTTCGGGCCTGTATAACGATCGCGGTGAGGGCTGGATCAACCGCGGTTCGGTAGGCGGCCGCAAGCTGGGTGAATATGAAAACAAGGCCGTGCGTACCAAGCTGAACCTGTTCGGCGACGATGTATTCAGTGCTGTCGCGACACTGGAATATGTTGACGCTGAAAATGACGGATATAACGCAATTCCCTATGGTCCGACCATTTCGCCGCCGGCATCACCCGGCAGCCCGGTGGAAGGTTTCTACACCACCCTGGTGCCGGATGCGACTGCCGGACTGGGCCTTACCAAACAGGGCAACGCGTCGCTGGACATGAGCTGGGCGCTGGAGGGCTTCACCTTCCGGTCATTGACCAGTTATAGCGATGTGCGTGACCGCTTTAACTTCGACCTCAACGGCGGCGCTTTCGAAGCCGCACCGGCCGTTATTGTGGCAAGTCCGGCCGGCGGGTTGTTCGTGCGGTCGCGGGCTGAGAACCAGACCTTTACGCAGGAATTCAGTTTTTCCGGCGGCGATGAGAACCTGGACTGGATTGCCGGCATGTTTTTCATGAAGGAATCCGGCGAGCAGGACTACCGCGTCAACCTCGACGTGCTTGGTTTTAACCTGCTTGAGGCTTCGGAGACAGACACGCTGAGCTATGCGATTTTCGGCGAGGCCACCTGGCAGGTATCCGACACCTTCTCACTGACGGCTGGTGCGCGCTGGACGCTGGACGACAAGGATTACATCAACAATTGCACGGGTACCCTGTGTAATGACGGTGCTGCCATGCCGACCCCGGGTCCATGGACCAATGATATCGGCGACAACTTTAACGAGTTCACGCCGCGGCTGATCGGCCAGTGGCAACTCAGTGAAGACACCATGGTGTTCGCCGGTGTATCGCGCGGTTTTCAGGCCGGCGGTTTTCAAACCCTGTGTCTCGGCAACCAGTTCTGCAACCGGGTGATTTTTGATCCGCAGACGGTTACTTCCTGGGAAGCCGGCGTCAAGACCGAGATTCGCGACCGGGTCCGCCTGAACGTGTCGACATTCTACGCGCAGTACGATGATCTGCAGCAGACGGCCATTGACAACGTGGGTGGCAGTTTCCCCATTCAGAACGTTGGTGATGTGGACGTTAAGGGCCTGGAAATTGAAGCCACGCTGGATGCCACGGACAATCTGCAGTTCTGGACTGCAATTGGCCTGACCGACGAAGACATCAGCAGCGCAACGCTGGCCAAGCTGGCACCCGCTGCTGCCAAAGGCCGCCTGCCTGGCCTGCCGCGTCAGACTGTGCGGCTGGGCGTGGATTACCGCCGGGAACTGAGTTCCGACTGGGACTTCCTGGTGTCTGCTGATCTGGACTATGCCAGCGGTTACTACTCGACCATTAACAACGTTCTGGATATTCCGGATTACACCCGTTACAACGGTCGCATCGGGCTGGAGCAAAGCAACGGCCCCTGGTCGGTGGCGCTGTCCGGTACCAACCTCAATGACTCAGAGGATCTGTTCTCGGGCATTGCGGGCAACGGTACCAATATCCGCACACCGCAGCCGCCGCGGGAATACATGCTGACGTTCAGTTACCGGCATCAGTAAACTCGCGCGCAGCAGTAATATGATGCACTCGATGTGCCAATCAAATTAGTGAAGCTTTCTATTTCTGCGAATTGGTCGATCCTGCTTGCGTTGCTGATGGCCGCGGCGGCGGCTCAGGCCGCCGACGAAATCACGGTGAGCGCGCAGCGTCGTGACGCCAATATTCAGGAGGTGCCGATTTCGGTGACCGCCCTGTCCGATGCGGATATGCAGCGGCTGAATATAGAGGTCGTCGCAGACATCGCCAAAAACGTGCCGAATCTGCAAACCTATGCGGTGACAGCGAGCGGGTCTGCCATGCAGGTTTTCATGCGCGGTGCCGGTGTGCAGAACCCCGGCTTCAATGCCGCCGAAGCGCCGGTCGGTATTTACATTGATGACGTGTACCGGGGGCGAGTAGGCGCAGCAAATCTGGAACTTGCAGATATAGAGCGTATTGAAGTGTTGCGCGGCCCGCAGGGCACGCTATACGGCCGCAACAGCATTGCCGGCGCCATCAAGGTGATTACCCGCACCCCGGGCGCGGATTTCTACGCCAACGCGTCGCTTGGTGTCGGTAATTTTGATACCAAGAAAATCACCGGCGCCGTTGGCGGCGGAATTATCGACGGATTTGGCCTTTCCGTGGCCGGTCTTTACTCCAGGCGGGATACAGGCTGGCTGGAACGAGGCGCACCGGGTCTGCGTAAGCTGGGCGAATACGAGAACGTAGCCGGCAGAACAAAGCTAAGTTATATCGGCAGTGATGTATTTAAAGCTGTTGTTACAGTCGAATTTGTAGATGCCAGAAATGACGGTTACAACGGTGTTCCGTATGGCCCCGGATATAATCCGCCGTCTCCCGGCATAGGTTCGCCTTTACTGGGTTTCTATACATCACCGGTCTCGACTGCTACCGAAGGATATGGAGAGACCAAGCATGCCAACCTTGCGTTGGATATGAGCTGGACTATGCGTGATGTAACAATTAGGTCGACTACCAGCTACAGTGATGTCCGCGATCATTTTAAATTCGATCTGAACGGTGGGGCTGCAGAGTTTCCACCGGCGTCGGGAATGTTCAGCTTCGGATCAATTGCTGGTCCATGGCATCCGGTTTCCAACCCTTCCGGTTACGATGGGTTTTTTATCGACTCTATTGCCAAGAATGAGACTATTACCCAGGAGTTTACTGTCGCCGGCAATGCGGAGCATGTCGATTGGCTGGCGGGTATTTTCCTTCTGAAGGAGTTTGGTGACCAGAACTACCGAGCGCGGCTCAGTTCGCTTGGTCTGAACCTGCT
>JAUIEY010000183.1 GCA_030429685.1 Gammaproteobacteria bacterium | reverse complement strand
ATCAAGTACACGCCGCGCCGCGGTATGGACTTTGCGCTCGGCACCGTGGCCGTGCGTTGCAGTGGTTCTGGTGAGCAGGCCCCGGCCGTCAGTGTGGTGCTGGGTTCGGTATCCTCGGCGCCGATAGAGCTGGATAAACCGGCGCGGCTGCTGGAGCAACACGGACTTGGCGACGCTGCCATCGAACAGGCGCTCGGGCACATGCGCGACGAATTGGGTGAGATCACTAATCTTTACGGTCGTGCGACTTACAAAAAACAGATTGCCAAAACGCTGGTAAGGCGCGCGCTGCGGCAAATACGGGAGATGTCTCCGGGGACGACGAGCTAATGGCCAAGCACATCATGACGCTGACAGTAAACGGTGACTGCCGGGAGTTCGCCGTGGATGACCGCGACACCCTGCTGGATGTGCTGCGTAACCAGCTCGGCCTGACCGGCACCAAGAGCGGTTGCAACACAGGTGCCTGCGGCATTTGCACTATCAATAACGCGGCGGGCGAATCGGTGTTGTCTTGCCTCACGCCGGCGCTGGAGTGGGACGGCGAAGCCGTCACCACCATTGAGGGGCTGGAGTCCGATGGTGAACTGGATGCCATCCAGGAGGCTTTTGTGGAGTTCGGTGCCGTGCAGTGCGGATTTTGCACCCCTGGCGTCATCATGTCCGCCAAGGCATTGCTGAACAAATACCCGCAACCTACCGAGGCACAGATAAACGAGGCCATGGCAGGTGTGCTGTGCCGTTGCACCGGTCATATCAAGGTCAAGGAGGCCATCCGCAATGACTTCCGTCTGCGCATGAACAGGCTTGAGCGGAAAGCGGAGAGCGATCATGGCGCTTAAAGCAGCCGAGCTCGATTTAGCGGTGGTAGGCAAGCGCCGCCCGCGCCTCGACGGGCCGGAGAAAGTCAGCGGCCGGGCGCTGTTTACGGCCGATATCAACCTGCCGGGCATGCTGGTGGGCAAGATCCTGCGCAGCCGCCACAAACATGCTCGTATTGTGAAGCTGGACACCAGCAAGGCAGAAGCCCTGCCGGGCGTGAAGGCTGTGATCGTGGCGGCAGACGCTAAAGGCATTTATGCCACTCAGAATGAACCGTGCATCTGCGGTGACGTGACCCGCTACATCGGCGAAGAACTGGCGGCCGTTGCCGCCATTGATGAGGTCACGGCGACCAGAGCGCTGGAACTGATCGAAGTCGAGTACGAGGTGCTGCCGTCGGTCACGACTATCCGTGAGGCACTGAAACCGGATGCGCCGCAGGTGGATCCGGGTGCGCCGGGCAATATTGTGTCTGACAACACCGATACCTATGGCGATGTGGAGGATGCCTTCGCCAAAGCCGACCTGGTTTTTGAAGACA
The DNA here is from genome assembly GCA_030429685.1 of Gammaproteobacteria bacterium. Classification (GTDB taxonomy): domain Bacteria; phylum Pseudomonadota; class Gammaproteobacteria; order Steroidobacterales. The sequence continues at coordinate 2,966 of JAUIEY010000183.1, read as the reverse complement.
AGTTTGTGTCGCGGCCGACGCACAACCTGTTTGCCGAGTATCATGCCTGTGTGGCCGATTTTACCCGGCCGGACAAGCTGGATATCTGGACGCCGACGCAGACATCCTATCTGTTCCAGCATTCCTTTGCCCGCGCATTCAAACTGTCCCTGAATCAGGTACGCATCGTGCATCTGCACACGGGCGGCGCTTTTTCCGGCCGCGGCTCGGTACGCCCGCATCACTACATAGCGGCCCTGCTATCGCGCAAGGCTCAGCGGCCGGTCAAACTGGCTGCCAGTGGTGACGAAGAATTTCTTGTCTGCCGCACGCTCGGCGATAACCAGTACATCCTGCGCACGGCCATTGACAATGACGGCACGGTGCGCGCGATAGATGTGCATGCCACGCTCGATGGCGGCGGGCAGGGCCATGCGCTGGGTTATTTCGGCTGGATGGTTGGCCTGTGCATGACCTGGATCATGGATCTGGACGCTATTCGCTTTCGCCGCGAGGTGGTCCTGACCAATCAGCGGCCCAATTTCCTCGGCCATGGCGGCATGATGATCGGCACCAATGCGGGACTGATGCAGCAGATACTGCGTGCTGCCAAACACCTCGGCCGTGACCCTATGGATATCCTGTTGCAGAACGCCATCGAGAAAGGCCACAACGGCATGAGCGGCGAGCATTTCGCCAGCTGCGGCCTGAAAGAATGCATCGCAACCGTCCGCAAGGCTTCGGGGTGGGACGAGAAATACGGCAAGCTGCCGCCGACGGCCGACGGCAAGCTGCGCGGCATCGGCGTCGGTATCGGCTCGATGGCGGCCGGCGCGCGCGGCGCTTTCAAACATGACACCTCGGCTGCCATGGTCAAGGTGGGCGAAGACGGTCTGGTCACCGTGTTTACCGGTATTCCCGATATGGGGCAGGGCACGCATACCACCATGGCCATTATCGCGGCCGAGGTGCTCGGGATTCAGGCCACTGATATTCGTGTCATAGCAGGCGATACCGATATCACGCCGGTGGACGTCGGCGCTTTTGCCCAGCGTGGCACCATCATGACCGGCAACGCGGTTAAAAAAGCCGCGCAGGCTGCCCGCGATCAGCTTGCAAAAAATGCCGCCGAAGCGCTGGAAGTTGATGTTGAGCAACTGGAGTTCCGCGACGGCGAAATATTCGTGACAGGCGAACCGGACAAGCGTCTGCCGTTTGCCAAGGTGTCCTACGGTTCCCTGCACAGCAAGGAAGGCCGCTTTGTGATGGGTAGCGGCTTTTACACGACGCCGGTTGACTACGGCACGGCGGCCTGGTCTTTTGGCGCCCAGGTAGCAGAGGTCGAAGTGGATCCGGAAACCGGCGATGTGAACCTGGTCAAAGTCTGGGTGGCGCACGATTGCGGCCGCGCTATCAACCCGCTGGCCATTGAAGGGCAGATTGACGGGCAGGTGTTTTCGGCCATGAGCCAGGTACTGTTCGAAGAATGCGTTACCGACGAAGGTCAGTATCTCAACCCTTCGCGACTGGAATACAAAATGCCGCGCACGTACGAAATGCCCGAGGTCGAGTACTTTTTAATAGAAACCATCGACCCTTATGGTCCCTTCGGCGCCAAGGAGGTGGGCGAGGGGCCCATTGTCGTCGCCGGTGGCGCTATCGCGGCTGCGGTGTCCGATGCGGTTGGCAGCTTTTTGCCGGAAATACCGATGACTTCTTACAAGGTCTGGAAAGAGTGTACCCGGCTCAGCAAGAGCCGCGCGGCTGAAAGCACCTAAGGCTGATGCAAAAAAAACGCCGGCATTCAGCCGGCGTTTTTTTTTGCGCGTGCCGTCTGACGATCAGAAGCGATAGGTGATATCGCCACCAATGCGGCGTTCAGTCCCGACATGGATAAAGCTGCCGCCGAATTCCGGCGCCGGAATGATTTCTTCCAGGTAGTTTTCGTCAGTCAGGTTGTCGACATAGATGGCCGCTGTCCAGCTCTCAGCTTCGACGCCGGCACGCAGATTGGTCAGTGTGTAGCGGCGGCGTTCGGCAACCGAGTATTCGGCAGTGCCAAACCCGGTTGGCCGGGTCTGAGCCTGCACCACGTGGAACCAGGTCTTGCCGGTCATCGAAACATCCAGGTTGGTGAAGAAGTTCATGTCATTACCCATCGGGAAGCTCATGTATGCACCGACATTGGCGGTAAAGCGCGGTGTATACGGTGAGTCGTTGCCAACCGTGTCAGGCCGTGCTGCATTCTCCTTGATTTCAGTGCGATTTACGTTGGCACCACCGTAGATATCCAGCCATTCGCTGGCATTCCAGTTCGCAGATACTTCAAAGCCTTTGATCTCGACTTCGTCAATATTCTCCACTACACGCAACAGTCCAAAGCCGCCAACAATGAATTCAAAGAATTGCATGTGATTCACTTTGGTGTAGTAGGCTGCACCTTCGAGCTGCAGAGCACCATCTGCCTGTGTGGACTTGAAGCCGACTTCATAGGCATTAGTGGTTTCCTTCTTGTAGACATCACGAATGCCGACAGCCGACTGGCCGCTGGCCACACAACCGGCAGTGGCCGGGTCGCAGAGCCCCAGACCGGTGTTTATAAAGGTGTCCACCGTTGCTTTGCTACCCTGATTATTGAAGCCACCAGAGCGGAAACCCACGCCAACGCTGCCGAACAGGGTGGTGTTGTCGGTTGCATCCCACTTCAGGCTGAACTTGGGTTGCCACTGATCAAAATCGTTGTCTTTCGGCGCGATCGCGCCGTTGCACAGAGCCGGGTTCAGCGGCGTATCAACACCGAGGGTAAAGCCGGCGCCACACGGATTGATATAAGACGACACGCCACCCTGCGCCACGGTGGGCACCAGGTTGGTGACCTTCCGGTCTTCGCGGTCATAGCGCAGCGCCAGATCCGCGGTAATGTAATCGCTCAGATCCCAGGCTACCTGGCCGAACACCGAGACCACTTCCGTGTCAAAACGATCCCA
>JAUIEY010000182.1 GCA_030429685.1 Gammaproteobacteria bacterium | reverse complement strand
CAGCCGCGACTGCAGCAGGTCGGGCTCAGCAATACGGCAATCCCGCACGCGCAGACGAAAGCGGTTGTAACTCAGCTGCCCCTGACGCAATTTGCGGTTGTGACGGCAGGCCTGCAAAAACTCCACACCCTCCAGCGACAGACGGCTCCAGTCCGGGTCAGTGGATCCGGGCAGATGCAAGCTGAACCACTGCTCGGTGACAGCATGGCGATCCTTAAGCCCGGCAAAACTGACCGCCTTGTAAGGCACAGCAGCAAAATTCGCCAGTTGCTTGGCCACCCAGCGAGTATTCTGGCCGGTCTTACGCAACTGCAGGTATACGTGTTCGCCCTGACCGGACAGTTGCAGCCCGGTGTGCTCGCTGACAAAAAAATCGTGGGGCTCGGCACGCAACCGTCCGCTGCCAAGCACCTTCCCCCACGCACGGGGCAAGGCCGGGATATTAGCCGAAGCTTCCAGCGCGCCGATTTCCGCAGCCAGGTCTGCAGTGGCATTCATGCTCGACAGTATTCGCGGGGCTAAGGCATCAGCGCGGTGCCGATGACTCGTCGGCCTCGTCTTCGACAGGCACCAGCAAATAGAAACTCTCGTCGTCAGCCACCATCCCGAGATCAGCACGGGCGCGCTCTTCGAGCGCGGCGAAACCGCCTTTCAGGTCAGCCACTTCAGCGCGCAGACGCGCATTGCGCTCCGTCAGATTGGCATTTTCGGCGCGCTGCGCGTCACTTGCACGGCGCAGGTGCAGTACCTCAGACCAGCCATCCTCACTCAGCCAAAGGCCGGTCTGCAACAAGCCCAGCAACAGCACCAGCCCCAGAATCAACAACCGGAAAGCGAGTGACGAGCTTTGCTGCGTTCTGGACATGGGTCGGCTCTGTGTCCGCTAACCCGCGATGGGCACCGGGAAACCCGCGGCACCTGCGTATGCGGCATCGCTGCCGAGAATTTCTTCGATACGCAACAGCTGGTTGTATTTGGCCATGCGATCCGACCGGCACAACGAGCCGGTCTTGATCTGTGTTGCCACGGTACCCACCGCGATATCCGCAATGGTCGCATCCTCGGTTTCCCCGGAACGATGCGAAACCACCGCCGAGTAGTTAGCCTGGGCGGCCATGTTTATTGCGCTGATGGTTTCCGTAAGCGTACCAATCTGGTTGGGCTTAATCAGGATCGAATTGGCAATACCCTTGTCTATGCCCTCAGCCAGAATTCGGGTATTGGTCACAAACAGATCATCGCCGACCAGCTGCACGCGCGAGGCGAGCTTCTGACTCAGAGTTGCCCAGCCTGCCCAGTCGCTCTCGTCCATGCCGTCTTCTATAGAGATAACCGGGAACGCATCCACAATGCCTACCAGAAAATCACTGAACGCATCGGCATCGAAAGTCTTGCCTTCCGACTCCAGGCTGTATACACCGTCGCGGTAAAACTCCGAACTGGCGACATCCAGACCCAGAAAAATATCCTTGCCGGGCTGGAAGCCGGCCGATTCTATCGCCTGCATGATGGTTTCCAGGGCCGCGGTATTGGACGGCAGATCCGGTGCAAAACCACCCTCGTCGCCCACGGCTGTGTTCATGCCGGCCTTATGCAGCACTGCTTTAAGCGCATGAAAAACCTCGGTGCCATAGCGCAACGCTTCGGCAAACGACGGGGCTGCAACCGGCAGAATCATGAACTCCTGAATATCAACGCTATTGTCTGCATGGGCGCCGCCATTGATGATATTCATCATCGGCACCGGCATCGCATAGGGTCCATCGCCAAGCAACCGGAATAGCGGTTGCCGCTGCTCCTGGGCCTGCGCTTGCGCAAAGGCCAGCGATGCTGCCAGCGTTGCATTGGCGCCCAGCCGGCCCTTGTTGTCGGTACCGTCCAGCTCAATCATGCGGGCATCGACGGCTGCCTGATCGGTATCGCCCAATGCCACCAGTGCCTCGCGCAACTCGCCGTTTACATTCGCCACAGCCTGCTGCACACCCTTACCCAGATAACGCTTGCCGCCGTCACGTAATTCGACTGCCTCGCGGCTGCCAGTGGATGCTCCGGATGGCACTGCCGCACGACCGAAGGCGCCAGAATCCAGCGTGACATCCGCTTCGACCGTCGGATTGCCCCGAGAATCAATGATTTCCCTGCCGTGCAGTTCAACTATCCTGCTCATGAACCAACCACTCCGTTTTTTTGTTGTTGGCCTGACCGTCCCTGCGCGTCAGGCATGCTGCAACAGGGCGTCTTCCGGAAAGTCGCCCCGTTTTACCACTTGATCGATAGCCTGCAGGCTCTGCAGCAGACCCTCCAGTTCATGCATCGGCCAGGCATTGGGCCCATCGCTAAGTGCCTTCTCCGGCTCCGGATGGGTTTCCATAAACACGCCGGCCACACCCGCGGCCACCGCTGCGCGCGCCAGCACCGGCACAAATTCACGTTGCCCGCCGGAAGCGGCACCCCGCTGGCCCGGCAACTGCACCGAATGAGTCGCATCAAATACCACCGGATAACCGGTCGCCCGCATGATGGCAAGCGCGCGCATGTCCGATACCAGGTTGTTGTAACCGAATGAAGCGCCTCGCTCACACAGCATTATTTGCTCGTTGCCGGTAGAGCGGGCTTTTTCCGCCACATTGGCCATCTCGCCGGGTGACAAAAACTGACCTTTTTTAATGTTTACCGGTTTGCCGGCCGCCGCGACCTTCACAATAAAGTTGGTCTGCCGGCAGAGAAAGGCCGGCGTCTGCAGCACATCCACTACCTCGGCCACCTGTTCGACCGGGGTGTCTTCGTGCACATCAGTCAGCACCGGCACGCCGATTTGCTCGCGCACCTCAGCAAGAATAGCCAGGCCTTCGTCCAGGCCCGGGCCGCGCGGGCTGCCCACCGATGACCGGTTCGCCTTGTCAAACGACGACTTGTAAATGAAAGGGATGCCGAGGCGCCCGGTGAGCTCCCGCAGATAGCCGGCGGTATCCAGCGCCGCCTGGCGACCTTCGATCACACACGGCCCGGCGATCAGAAAAAACGGCTGTTTAGCGCCGACTTCAAAATCCAGCAATTTCATCGCTCAACAGACCCGGTCATTCAGGCGCTCGCCACGGCCGGCGAATCTTCGCCACGATGCCGGCAGGCTGCAGCTACGAAGCCAGTGAACAACGGGTGCCCCTCTCGCGGTGTGGAGGTAAATTCAGGGTGGAACTGGCAGGCCACAAACCATGGGTGACCCGGCAACTCAATCATTTCCACCAGGTCATCATCCGAGAACCCGGAGAACATCAGACCGGCGTCGCGCAGCCGTTGCAGGTATTTGTTGTTGAATTCGTAACGGTGGCGGTGCCGCTCACGGATAATTGCGCTGTCATACATGCGCCGGGCCATTGACCCTTCGACCAGATTGCAGGCCTGCGCACCGAGTCGCATGGTGCCGCCCAGATCTGATTCCTCGCCGCGCTCCTGCAGCGTGCCGTCATCCTCGCGCCACTCGGTGATCAGCCCCACCACCGGATGTGCGGCAGAGGCCTCAAACTCGGTACTGTGCGCTCCCTCCAGACCGGCAACAGAACGGGCGAATTCAATTATGGCCACCTGCAGACCGAGACAAATGCCAAGAAACGGGATGCCGTTTTCACGCGCGTAACGCACAGCATTGACCTTGCCCTCGATGCCACGGTCACCGAAGCCGCCCGGCACCAGAATAGCGTCAACGCCCTGCAAATCGCTCAGATCACCGGAGGTAAAATCTTCGGAATCAAAATAACGAATATTGACCCGGGCGCGGTTGCGAATGCCGGCGTGAATCAATGCCTCATGGATGGAAATATAGGAGTCTTTTAGCTCCACGTATTTGCCCACCATGGCAATGGTGACTTCCGCATCCGGGTTGCGTTTGGCCTCCACCACCGCTTCCCATTTACTCAGGTCTGCGGGCGGCACGTCGAGCCCGAGCCGTTCCACGACAATCTGATCCAGACCCTGTTTACGGAAAACCAGCGGCAAACGGTAAATATCATCCACATCCATCGCCGAAATGACCGCCCGCACGGCAACATTCGTGAACAGAGCAATTTTCTGCCGCTGATCATCCGGAATGGCATGCTCGGAGCGGCAGACAAGTATGTCAGGCTGGATGCCGATAGAGCGCAGCTCCTTGACCGAGTGCTGGGTAGGCTTGGTTTTAATCTCGGCGGAAGTGGCGATGTAAGGAACCAGCGTCAGATGGACATAGACTACATTCGACGGGCCCAGATCGACACCCAGCTGCCGGATGGCTTCCATGAAAGGCAGCGACTCAATATCGCCCACGGTGCCGCCGATTTCGACAATACAGCCATCGGC
>JAUIEY010000181.1 GCA_030429685.1 Gammaproteobacteria bacterium | reverse complement strand
GCTCAGCCCAGAGTAGACAAGTATGACGGCCTGATTGTGCTTGGCGGGCCTATGTGCATCAGCCAACGGGAAAACTATCCGCATCTGAATACCGAAATTGAGGCTATCCGCGAAGCCATGGAACTGGGTATGCCAATACTGGGCATATGCCTCGGCGCCCAGTTAATTGCCGCGGCCCTGCACGCACGCGTGCATCGCAATCCTGTCAAGGAAATTGGCTGGTACGACGTCTGTGCAACAGAGGCCGGCAAGCAGGATCCGCTGTTCCGTTTTTTTGACGGCAACGAAAAAATATTCCAATGGCACGGCGACACGTTCGAAATTCCGCACGGCGCCGTGCATCTGGCGAGCTCACCGGATTGCCGCAATCAGGCGTTCCGCATCGGCGACCGCATCTACGGATTGCAGTTTCACCTTGAGGTGGATGCCGCGCTGATTGAACGCTGGCTGAAAACACCGGTGCATATGCGTGAACTGGAAGAACTGCCGGCTGCTATCAGCGCCGAAAAAATCCGCAGTGAGACACCGCAGCACATTGATCGCAGCACGGCGCTAGGAGCACAGCTGTTTGGCGAGTTCATACGGCTGTTCAGCACACGCACGCGCCGCTCGGCGCTGCCGTCGCGCTAAGGCTATGTCAGTCGACTGACTGCGTCTGGCCCGGAAATCTCCCGGGAGCCTTGATGCGCACCAGTATGGCCATCAGCGAAATAAATGCACTGATCACTCCGATCAGCATAAATGGAGCATAGGGGCCGATGGAATCAAACAGCCGGCCGCCAACCCCGGCGGCAAAGAAAATACCTATCGCGCCGCTGGTGTTGAACATGCCTACCACAGTGCCGCGCTCGCGGGCCGGCGCTTCCTGACTGATGAGCGTGGTGGCACCAAAGAACGCACTGATCTGGCCGATCCCGAGAAAAGCGAACCAAAGCGCAGTATCCAACTGCAACGGCACAATGCGTGAGTTATCGACAAATATCATCGAGCAGTACGCCAGTGCACTCAGCGCCATGCAAAACGCCACGCCGGATACACGGTTAAAGCGATCCATGATGGCGCCGAGCAAACCGAGCCATACCAGCGATGCGGTTGCCGAAATCGCAAACAACACCGCACCCTTGCTGGCTGCTTCGCCCGGGTCCACGCCGGCATTAATCGCCACCACAGTGCCCCACATGACGGTGAAAGTACCCAGCACGACCTGGTCACTGCGCGCCACAAACGCGCAAGCGTAACTGAGCGCGATGCGCGGCTTGACCGCGGCACGCAGGCCGCCGCGGATGAGTTCTTTTACCGGCACCTGCTCATCATGTTCGCGCGGCACACCTTTTTTCAGACCCAGCCAGTAGATAACACCGGAAATCATGCAGGCCGCGGACACCATGACGTGGGTGATACGGCTGACACTGATACTTTCAAAGCCGGCTTCCACCAGCATGGGCGGCACGCGTGCTGCAAACACAACGGTAATCAGGATCACACCGATACCATTAAAAATGCCGCCGACCGCAACCAGCTTGCCGCGGGAACTGTCATCCGGATAGTCCGCCGCCATGGTTTGCAGCATGCCGGTGGAGGCGCCCAGCCCGAGGGCATAGATTGCACGGTAAATCGATAGTTCCAGAACTGTTTCGGCAAAGGGGTACAGCAGGTAACCGAGACCCATAATCACCATGCCGGCCGCGGCAACATCGCGCCGGCCGATGCGGTCTGCCAGCACACCGACCACACCGAAAATCAGTATCTGCACAATCTCGGTGACAATGACCAGATCACCGGATACCCTGCCCTGCACACTGACATCCAGACCAAAGTTGGCATTCAGCACCAGGCCGGTGCCGGTCGAGACAAAAGTCAGCAACCCGATGGTTGCAAAACAACTGTAAAAATATACGAAAAGATTGAGACGGGTGATGCCGGGAGCGAGCCCGAGGAATCCGACTTTAATGCCTTTTTCTGCCGGGCTACCGGCCGAGTTATTTTCCTGGCTCACGCATTGCGCTCCTGACAATCAAGCTTTCGATTATGCCCGCGCGGTTGCGCCCGACCAATATTACAGAATGATATGTACAGATTTGGAAACGGTATAGCTTAGAACTTCCTCCAGACATTCCTCGCGGCCCAGCCCACTGTTCTTCCAGCCCGCAAAGCCGGTTCCCATGTAGTGCCGGCCGGTACCGTTGATCCAGACACAGCCGGACTCGACTTTGCGCGCCATGTCCATCGCGACATTAATATCGCGGGTGAAAATAGCGGCGGTCAGGCCAAGCTCGAGTTGATTGGCCATGGCCAGCGCTTCATCGGGTTCGGACCATTTGAGAATAGCAAGCACCGGACCAAACACTTCCTCACGCGCCACAGTCATGTCCATCGTGACGTCGGCGAACACTGTCGGTTGCACCCAGTAGCCGCCGTCAAAGCCGGGGACTGCAGCGGCTGCACCGCCGTTTACCACCCGTGCGCCCTCATCGATAGCGCTTTTGATCAGTCGCATCACATGCTGGTAGTGGCCGGCCGAATTAACCGGGCCCATGCCGGATGCGGGATCAAGTGGATCGCCCAAATTGATCGCGCCCACTTTGGCGGCAATCATTGCGGTCACCTCGTCATACAGCGACTCGTGCAGCATCAGGCGGCTGGTGGAACCGCATGACTGGCCTGACCAGCTGAAATTCATACCATTGACCGCAGCCGCGGCTACGGTTGCCGGATCGGCATCGGGAAACGCGATAAGCGGATTTTTGCCGCCCAGTTCCAGCGTAATGTGTTTGACAGCAACTTCGGCGGCCGCGCGCTGAATGGCCATCCCGGTTGGTACCGAACCAGTGAACCCGATGCGCGGCACCCGCGGGTGGCGGACTATGGCATCACCGACCACCACGCCCTCACCGGACACGATGTTAACCACGCCGGGCGGCAGCACTTCGTGACAGATTTCTGCCATCACGGTGGCCGAAAGCGGACTCTGGTCCGGTGATTTCAGCACCACCGTATTACCCGCAATAAGAGGAGCGCCCAGATGAGCGCCGGCAAAACAGAAGGGATGATTGAACGGCACGATGCGCCCCACCACGCCGTAGGGCTGTCGCATGGTGAAGTGAATATTTTCAGCCGTCGCCGGCACGCTTTCGCCTTTGATCTCGATGCCGAGCCCGGCAACAAAATCGATGTAGCCGCTGGCCAGTGTAATGTCGTTACCCAGACTGGCGATGGTGTTGCCGGTATCCGCAGCCTCCAGTTCCAGTACGCGATCTGCGCTATTACGAATCCGCTCGGCCAGCTTGCGCAGCAGTGCGCCCCGCTCCCAGACTGACCTGGCTCCCCACTCAAGCTGCGCGGCAGCCGCGGCCTTTACGGCCCGGTCCACATCCGCGGCGGTGCCGGCGGGCACCCGGCCATGCACCTCGCCGGTCGCCGGATTGACGGTGTCCATCCACTCACCGCTCTCACTGGGTACGAATTCTCCGCCGATATACATCGGCCGATCCCCGTAGTGCGTCGTCATAGCCCCTCCCGGGCTCCGTTGTTTTTCCGTACGGTTGTTCATCACGCCACGGCTTTAGCGCCTTTCATGTGATCAGGATCCGGATACAATTTCAGGACAATAATTGCCAGCACCATCACGACGATGTTGGCGAAACCGACCAGGATAAACGGCCCGATACGCGCCACGTCGTCAAACAATCCACCGCCTATCTTGGCAACCAGCAGGATGCCAACCGCGCCAAACAGGCTGAACAAACCGATCACTGAACCGCGGCCCTTGGTAGGCGCTTCTTTGCCGACCAGCGACAGCGACGACAGGTTGGCGGCAATTTCTCCGAAGCCAATTAATACGGCAGCAAAATACATCTCTGTACCGAATGGATTGCCGACCAGCGCCAGTGACAGGTAGCCGGCACCGGCCAGTATCATGGCAACAATCAATCCTTTGACCCGGTCGATACGGTCAAGCATGATGCCGATGACTGGCGCAGCCACCAGCGCGGCCGCCTGCACGATGACATAGAAAAACAGTCCTTTGGCCATGGCATCAGTGGTGGTCATGCCCAGGTCGCGGCCCTCGAGAAACAGCCAGGTAGTGAAAAAGGTGCTGAGCACAGCGAGGTCACCACGCGACACGACAGCAGCCGCGTAGCAAAGCGCAATGCGCGGCTTGCGGGCCTGGGAAAAGCCCACTTTGAGCGTTGACATCAGACCTTCACGTTTCTCAACCTGCTCCGGCGCCCCCTTTTTGAGCCCGGTAATCGCAACCAGTGCAACCGTCATGCAGCACGCGGTTACCGTCCAGCGCGTGTACTTGATAGAAGTCTCAATGTCGTAACCCATACTCTGGTACCACTCGGGCGACT
>JAUIEY010000180.1 GCA_030429685.1 Gammaproteobacteria bacterium | reverse complement strand
ATTTGCCCGTTCCAGCACCGGTGACGGTTTTTATATCTGGAACCGCGATCTGGGCGTCAGTGCAAACACCAATCTTTACCACCTGATGCATCTGGTGCTGGCCGACAATGCCATCGCCCGCAGCAAAGCGCACAGCCGCACCGTGCCCCTGCTGCGCACAGCCTTCCATGTCGGCAGCTGTTACGAATTCCATCAGGCGGAAGGACTGAATCCTACTGTGTTCAGCGATATCGTGGGCGATGTCACGATCGAACTGGCGCGGATGATCGAACGTGCCCTGCCCGGCCAGGTGCTGGTCGGCGACTTTAACGCGGTATTGCCCGGCGATCAGCCGGACACCTGCGTGGAACTGGATGCGGTGGCATTCATCGAGTTCGCCCAAGGCAATCTGAGCAACCTGAATGGGCTGGAGCTGTCCGGCGAGGCCATTAACTCCATCAAATGCTACCTGACAGGAAAACCATCAGGCGACGGCATTTTCAGCATTCGCAAACTGACGATCGAAGACAAGCACGGCCTGCGCCATCACGTGTTTAACGCCAAAATCAACATTTATCGCAATCACGCCGACCCGATTTTGCTGGGTATTGAAGACCGCATGCTGCGCGGCGATCAGCTCGCCATGTCTACGGTCGGACATATTCTGCCCGACGTGGCGCATTAGTTTTCGTCGGCCTGCTTGCCGTCGCTTTCTTTATCGTTGGGTGACAGCGACCGTCGCTCCCTTGCCTGCAGCCAAGCCGCTACGCCGTCGCCGGAGTGTTCCCGGGCGAACATCACCCAGATCGTCAGAAATAACGCAGCGATGATCGGTCCGATAACAAAACCGGACGGACCGAACACGCTCAGGCCACCCAGAGTCGACAGCAGGATCAGATAGTCGGGCATGCGCGTATCGCGCCCCACCAGCAGCGGCCGCAACACATTGTCAATCAGGCCGATAACAAACACGCCGAACACCACCAGCACAATGGCGCTGATGTACTCACCACCGGCGATCATCAGCAAAGCGGCCGGCAGCCAGACAAAACTGGCGCCAACCACTGGCAGCAGCGACAGGATCACCATCACCACGCCCCAGAACACGGCACCCTGAATATCCAGAATCCAGAAAATCAGGCCGCCCAGCGCACCCTGGATCAGACCGATAACCAGCGTTCCCTTGATGGTTGCCCGCGATACTTCGGCAAATTTGGCCAACAGGGCACGTTCACGCTCGTCACCGAATGGCAAAGCAATGATCAGCATTTCCAGCAGCTCATCACCATCGCGGATAAAGAAAAACAACACATACAGCATCACCAGAAACATGATGGAAAACCGCACCACGTTCTGACCGGCCGTCACAGCCAGCGAACCGATATATTGGCTGCTGGTCAGAACCGCAGACGAAATATTGGCGGTAATTTCTTCCGGCGTGACACCGATGCTGTCCAGAAAACTGTTAATTAGCGGCAGCGTATCGCGGGCCCAGTCGATGACCTTGCCCAACTCGATTTCACCGCTCTGCACCCGCGCATAAAGCGCACTGGCTTCGCTGACTACGGCGGCGGCGATGAACCAGGTGGGGATAATCACCGTCACGGTGATAACCAGCAAGGTCATAAACGATGCGGGCGTCCGCCGCTGCTTTACCTGCCGCAAAATTCGCACATGTACCGGATGAAAAATAACGGCCAGTGTCGCGGCCCAAAAAACCGGTTGCAGGAATTCCAGCAGCAAACCAAAAAAGGCCAGCGTAACGACTAGCAACAGGCCGATAAATGATGCTTTTTCCAGATTCATGAGCCCTTATCCGTTCTATCGGCGGCATTTGCCCGCGTCGGCAGCATGCCGGCGTGGTCACGAATAAACTGCGCCACCCGACCGACATCCGTATAGATTGCTGTGCCCGGGCCTTTCTCTTTGCCGCTGCCGCACATGCCGCGCGCGGCCCGCGCGATACCCACCAGCAACCAGCGGCCGTCCAGCGTCTGCATGAGCATGGGTGAACCACTGTCTCTGGCGCAAGGCCCGATGCTCCCCTGATAGCCATAAACCACACCGCTCCTGGCGAAGGCCCGCAGCGTAAGATCGGCTGCACGTAAACGATTCGCGGGTTCGCGGGAATGCTCGGTGCGCCCCCAGCCGGCAAGCCGGGCACGGGCTCCATTGCGCAACAACAGGCGCGACTCAGTGTCAGAGGCGACGGCCAGCGTATCGGCTGCGTGCGCTTTAGCCAGATACAGCAAGGCCACGTCGTACTGACCGGTGGTCGAGCTGTAATCCGGATGGCGGATGATCTTTCTCACATCAAGACGCTGCGCCATATCGCGAGCCGGGCTGCCGGCCAGCACATAGCGCTCGCTGCCGGCACAATGCGCCGCGGTCAGCACCCAGCGCGATGCAATCAGCACGCCGCCGCACACGCCATCGTTCTGCGGATTAATGACCGTCACGAGCCACGGGAATTCTGTCGCAAAACGCGCCTCGCTTACCGGCTCGGCGCCACTCAGCGCAAGCACCGGCCGGCTGGCCAGCAACAAAATCAGGAATACAGCACGAAGACTCATGCGCGAAAAAGTTTGGTCGGGGCGAGAGGATTCGAACCTCCGACCCCCTGCACCCCATGCAGGTGCGCTACCAGGCTGCGCCACGCCCCGACACTTGGAAAAACAGGATTGTACAGCGAAATAGCCGCAGTTCTAGCGTCGCAGAATTTTCAGTACTTCTTCAAGTTCGGTGCGAACCTGACGAATGATCTGCTGGCTTTGACTGACATCTGACTTGGCTGCGGACCCGGTCAGCTTTTGCCTGGCGCCGCCGATCGTAAAGCCTTCTTCGTACAACAGGCTGCGGATCTGGCGAATAACCAGCACGTCCTGACGCTGATAATAGCGCCGGTTGCCGCGCCGCTTCACCGGCTTTAGTTGCGGAAACTCCTGCTCCCAATAGCGCAGCACGTGCGGCTTGACCGCACACAGATCGCTCACCTCACCAATGGTGAAATAGCGCTTGCCCGGTATGGGCGGTAATTCGTCGTTATTCCCCGGTTCCAGCATAAGCTTCCACCCGGGCCTTTAGTTTTTGTCCCGGCCGGAACGTCACCACGCGACGTGCCGTAATCGGTATTTCTTCGCCCGTTTTCGGATTGCGGCCAGGCCGCTCGTTTTTGTCCCTCAGGTCGAAATTGCCAAATCCTGACAACTTCACCTGCTCCCCACTGCCCAGTGAGCCACGCAAATCCTCGAAAAAGAGATCTACCAGTTCGCGGGCCTCACGCTTGTTGAGACCCAGTTCGTCGAACAGGGATTCAGCCATATCTGCCTTGGTAAGTGCCATGTGACTTATTCTCTTATGCTGGCGTTAAACTTACTGGAAAGCCTGCTGATCACGGTCTTGATGACAGCGTCAATCTCAGGTTCGGTAAGGGTGCGCGAAGTTTCCTGCAAAATCAAGCCTAAAGCGACACTCTTTAGACCGTTTTCAATGCTGCTGCCGCGGTATACATCAAACACTTTTACTTCCTGCAGCAGACTGCCGGCGGCTTCCTGCACGACATTAACTACCGCAGCGGCGGTAACGTTTTCGGCCACGATGACCGCCAGATCCCGACGCACCGAAGGATATCGCGAGACCGGCTGAAAACGCGGCACGGTGGCGGCCAACGCCTGATCTGCCAGCAACTCGAACAACACCGGAGCGCCCGCCACGCCGAGTTTGCGCGCCAACCGCGGATGTAGTTCGCCGAGCCAGCCAAGCAGTTCGCCATTGCGTTCAATTCGCGCGGTGCGGCCCGGGCGTAACGCCGGGTGCTCTGATGCAACATAATCCGGGGCATTGCGGTTGCCGGCCAGTGCCAGCAGCGCGT
Organism: Gammaproteobacteria bacterium; assembly: GCA_030429685.1. Classification (GTDB taxonomy): domain Bacteria; phylum Pseudomonadota; class Gammaproteobacteria; order Steroidobacterales. The sequence goes on along the minus strand of JAUIEY010000180.1, from coordinate 517 downwards.
CAAGATCGTTTTTGACGTCGAAAAAGTCCGCCGCCCGTTGCTCGCCTGCTGTATCACTCCAGTGCTCCGGGCTAAGCTGCCCCCAGACCACCCCGGCAATCATATTTTTTTCATTTATTTCATTATCTTGTGAGATAAATGTAACGCCGATTTCAAACAGGCGCACGCGCGGCTGCTGGCGCTGCCGGTTGGTTTTGGCAACGCTTAGCAGTCCCGGCCACAGCGACCGGCGCATGACTGCCTGATCCGCTGAGATCGGGTTGACCAGTGCCAGTTCGTCGGCGTCACCCAGCAATTGCGCCTGCAATCGCGGCTCAACAAAACTGTAAGTGATCGCTTCACTGTAGCCGCGGTCAGCCAGCAACTGCGCAGCCCGAATGGCGGGCACACGGCTCTCGGTATTGGCCGCCGGGGTAGCTTCACCCACCAGCCGCGTATCCGGCACCTTGTCATAGCCGTGCAGGCGCACCACTTCCTCGATCAAATCGGCTTCGATCGCGATATCGAAACGGGCGGA
>JAUIEY010000005.1 GCA_030429685.1 Gammaproteobacteria bacterium | reverse complement strand
AATTGTTTTCATTGTTCCATTAATCCGTTAACTGAAAAGTTACTTCCTGTTGCTGGCCTTATTAGGCCGCCACGCCATTGTGTTGACGACGCCGGGCCAGACCACCCATCACAAAAAGCCCTGACAGCATCATTAACGCTGCCGGCGGCAGTGGCACCACGGTGGCACCGCCAAACTTGGCGGCATTGATGGTCTTCATGTAGTCGTCGTTGCCGTATTCACGGGTGAAGCCGGCTACGTGGGCGGCAAAAATCATGTTGCCTTGCGCAGCCACACCTGCAGACAACTCGGCGATGTAGGCAGCCGGCATGTCGTTGTCAACAAAGATGGAAAACTGCAGCGGATCAACGCGGTTGTCGTTTGCGGTATGCAGGATCACGTCAAATTCGCCAAAGCCGTACTTGTCGAAATCGCGCTCGTCGCCGGCAGTTGCTGTCCAGCCTGTCGGCAGCACGAAATCGGCCAGCGTCGCGCCGGAACTGCCGAGATTCAGACCAAATTGCTGGATACCGAAACGCGAACCCGTTTCCAGGCCGTTGAGCGCCGTCAAAGTCTGCACGTTGAAATCGATTGCGCCGTCAACTCCGTCGCTAACCGTAACCTCAAGGTAGGCGATGCCGTCGGGCAATGCCATGTCCTGGTTGGACTGATCCAGGATCACACTAACGCTGGCGGCTTGCGCCGCTAAAGGTAAAACCAGTGCTGCCAATATGCCGGCGACCAGTTTTGTTGCATTCGTCTTCACCCTTCGTGCTCCTTAGTAAAATTGTTTGTTTTTTTACTGCTCCCACGACCCCCTATCGGCCGGGAAACAGGTTGTTCGTGCTTAAGCTTTGTCGAGCATGGATTCGAGCTTTTCGAGCCGCTGGGCGATTTCCACCAGTCGGTCCTTAATTTCGCTGCCGTCCATTTCTGTGGGTTGTACAGACGGCAAATCACGATGCGTGTCTTCAGCTGCACGACGCATCGCTTCCAAATCAGTTGTGGTATCGCTGAAATCGTGGCCCGGTGCACCAACATCCCAGGGCTCCAGTACCGCGTGCGGGCCGGTGGCTTCTTCATGACCATTCAGCCAGCTGACACTCCATGACGGCTCGGCATCGGTAGCGCGTTCCGCTGCATTCTTAGCGAACGCATCGGCATTGAGCGCACGGTGCGCGCCACTGTCTTCCTGCAGCAGCGCTTCAATGTCGACTACCGCGCCAATCTGGTAGCGGCCCGAATCAATGCCGCGTATCTGCCCGGGCGTGCAATCCGCCAGCAATAATTCGATCCGCTCCGGCGGCACATAAGGCAGCAGGTTCATCAACGAGTTGCGCACCCGCAGGCGGCGGATCTCGCTGACAAATGCGTCTTCTGTCACGCGCGTCGCCAGCCGGTTGATATCGCGCACCGACAACTGATCGAGAAACGCCGACACCTCTTTCAGCGTCGGATACTCCCTTTTCATCAGCGTGCGAATACGTGGCAACACCGTCAGGACGTCCAGGTCCTTTTGCGGATAGCGCGCACCGCGGCCACGGTGCGACGGTCCCGCCAGAACTCCTTTGGCGATGTAGTCGCTGATCGTGCGCCTGGTGCAACCCGAGATCTGCTCCAGTTCAGTGACGGTGTAACTGCGAATCATCCTTGCCTGACCTAAATAGTTATTACGTTTAATAGCGCCTGACTATTACGAGGTTATTCTTATTCCACCTCTGTAACTCAATGGTCACAAAGGCTGTGGACTCCACTCAGACGCTAAATATTTTTGGTGAAAATCTATTTCATTCTTTTACGTATTTGATTGTCGATGAGCGTAATTAAACGGCAAGTTAATTGCAAGCATTTGTGCGGCGCGTCGCGCCGATCCGGCGAGACGATGGAAAAACTCTTGGGGATTTCGAGGGTTGCAAGGCGACATGCGCAAGCAAGCGGATCTGCACCGGCACCGCGGGCGCGGCCGGCCGCAAACTTATGTCAAACGTTCGGGTGGTCCGCGGTCAGGCGGACAGCAGTTCGACTAGTGGTATTACCAGGGGTATTTCTTCAGGGGTATTCGATGCGCTCGGCGAGCATTTGTCCCGTGGATTGCACGTTCGGGTTGGAGTACATCAGGAACAGCTTATTGGCGGACACGATAATGCCGTGCACGGTGCCTCCCGGCGTCTCGCTGTCTTTTTCTGCATAGTTCCAGGCAAACATGCAGTTGGCCTGAACTGAGTAGCGGCCGGTGAATGTGCCAATGTAGCTGGTGCCAAGGTAGCCCTCGCGCAGGCGCAGCTTGATCTTGTCGGCCGTGATGGTGGCGCGTCCGATACCGGCAATCTGACTGCCGTACCAGGATTCGTCAAAAGTGATGGCCCATTCCCCTTCAATACTGGGACAGGCATAGGCCGGCAAGGCAAGAACACAAACCACCAGACCGCTCAACCATGTTTTCATCGCAATACCCCTGCTTTTCGGCGACTCCGCTAAACCACGGAGAGGAGTATAAGCGGTGTATCAGGCTATGCCTAACGCGAGAGCAGCTCCGATAAGCGCGCCGACCAGCACGTCACTGGGATAGTGCAGGCCAAGCAGCACCCGGGACACGGCAATCAACGCCGCAAACGGAACTGCCAGCGCCGCTACCAAGGGGTCCAGCTGGGCGAACATCAGTGTGAACGAGACCGCATGCAGCGTGTGACCTGAAGGAAAGCTGTACTGATCAAGCGGCGCCGTACCGCACTCGATGGGTTCGTGCGAAACGTATGGGCGATGCCGGATCAATTTGCCCTTGAGCAGTTTGTAGATCAGCACGCCAAGGCCGGCGACCAGCGCCATTTTGAGTATGTCCGGCAAAATCGGGTTGCCGTGGCGGATGTAAAGCAAGACACCGAAGGCGGCCCACAGACCGCCGTCACCAAGCTTGCTGATGAGCGAGAAAAAGCGCCGCACCCCGGTATGCCGGGCAAACTGGTTAATGCGAATACAGACGTCGCGTTCCAGATGATCAAGTTGTTGCAATACTGCTGCCATTACTCCGTATCTCTAGTCCTTTAGAACGGTTGCAGCTTGCTCCCGCAATGCGTCACAACGGTTACAATTGTGTGACCGATTGATGAAAGTTTTTCTCGCCTCAGCAGTCACTTAGGGGAATTTTTGTAACCTTTCTGTAACAATTCCCGCCCACAATTGCGCGCATGCGAGTCGTGATAGCAACGGATGCGTGGACGCCGCAGGTCAACGGCGTGGTTACCACCCTGCGCAAGACCATAGAGATCCTGCGTCAGCATGGCCACGAGGTTTTGGCCATCACCCCCGAGGGACGCAAGACCGTGCCCTGCCCCACTTATCCTGAAATTCGTCTGGCACTGTTCCAGGGCCGCAGCATCGCGCGCGAAATTGACGCCTTCCAGCCCGACTGTATCCATATCGCCACCGAGGGACCGCTCGGATATGCCGTGCGGCGCTATTGCCTGAAGCGCAATATCCCGTTCACCACCGCTTATCACACGCAGTTCCCCGAGTACGTGCGTTCACGCGCCCCAATCCCGGTCAACTGGACGGTAGCCCTGACACGCTGGTTTCACGGTCCGGCCACGCGCACCATGGTGCCCACCCCGGGCATACAGGAGCTGCTGCAGAGTCGCGGCTTTAACGATGTCGTTATCTGGTCGCGCGGCGTGGACACCGACTTGTTCTGCCCGGACGACCCGGTCGCCTACGCTTTTGCCAGCCCTATCTGGGTGTATCTCGGCCGTGTTGCCGTGGAAAAAAACATTGAGGCATTTCTGGAACTGGATCTGCCCGGCACCAAGGTCATCATCGGTGATGGCCCGGACCTGGAATCATTGAGCGGCAAATACCCGGACTGCAAATTTCTCGGCTACAAATTCGGCGCCGACCTGGCCCGGCACCTGACCGGCGGCGATGTGTTCGTGTTCCCGAGCAAGACCGACACCTTCGGACTGGTGATGCTGGAAGCCATGGGATGCGGGTTGCCGGTTGCGGCCTACCCTGTCACCGGGCCCATTGACGTGGTCATTGATGGCCAGACCGGCATGTTGAATGACGACCTGAAAACCGCATGCGAAGCGGCCATCGAGTTAAGCCCGGCTGTTTGCCGTGACTACGCGAAAACCCGCAGCTGGGAACAGGCAGCGAATCAATTCTGTTCGCACCTGGCCGTGTTTACCTCAACCGAAAGACAACGCGGTTTCAGGCTCGATACGTCGGCGATAGATCAACCCTGTTAGTTGGTGCCCTCTTTTTGGCTATTGTCCTAAATCGACCCAAAACCAACAGCGCCGGCCCAAAAAGCCAGCCAGAGGCCGGAATGGGGACAACCGTCGCCGAAAAATAGCACTCTGGGAGGCGCGGACTGCAAGTATCGCCAAGACTGGTTCTGCCATTGTATTGATTGCCTTCCGTATCTTCACCCCAGAACAATAGCTCTAACCTAACGTTATAAAGTTCATAGGTTCCAGGCTGCGCCTCGCCGTCAATTGGCTGGAAGGCCAACGCAAGGAAGTCGATGCTTTCGCCCGGACTAAGCAGAAACGTCTCGTTTTCAAAACCACCATAAGGGTTATATTCGGTATGCCAGAGAAAGGTTTCTTCGAGTTTATAGCCAAAGTCGGCATATTCGTAGCTCCCTGATCCGCAGGCGGCTATAAAAGGATTGCTGCCACAAGGTGACCAGGCTTCTGCACCACGGACTCGTCCCCAATCGGAAAACGGTACATAAGGAGCATTAGGGTCACTGGAGGGAAATACTATTTGCCCGGTTGACGGCACAACATCTGCAATCAGGCCAAAACTCGGGCCGCCGGCCAAATGATCTATGAATAATGGATCGGATGCCTCGTCTAGAGTCAGCGTCACCCAAACTTCGACGATTTCATCAGGCGCAACTGATATCGACTGCTCAGCGAACGTTACTGTTGAAAGCAACGCAGCATTCGCTGCGCAGGAAAAAATACAGGCCAAAACAATAGTCGCGAAAACTTTGCGCATTGCGAACCTCTCTATACGAATGTATAGCGTAAACGCAGCAAATTTTTCAGCGCCTTCGTCAAGATCAAGCTTTCTTACGTCGCATCCAACCAAGCCCGACCAGCGCTGAACCGAACAACCAGACTGCTGCAGGAAGAGGCACTACCTGAACCTGCGTCCTGAATAACTGGTCATATACACGGGGAGTGGCATCGCAGGCTTCCGGTACAAGGTCTGTATAGCAGCGCCTAGCCTCGCCACCAACATAGTCAGGCGGAAGAATCAGATCAGAATGACTGTTCCGGTTGTTCCACCAGACGTACTGGGTTTCCAAACTACTAGAACCGACAATTCCGGAACTGAAGGAAATAGCCAATACATCTCCCTCCGAGACAAGAATGCCAGACCCTAAAACGTCAAAATACAGCAAACTATCATCATTAATAAAAATCGAATCAACAATTTCTGATTCCGGCATTATCGACGTGCCCAACAGGTTTTCGCGGTAGCCAGTAGCATTTGTTGACCATATCGAAAGCGTTAGGTCGTTGGAGACCAAGCTACCTTTCGTAATAACCGCTTCAACAGCAGCAAGCGTCCCCGCTTTACCAACTGTAAAAGTCTGGGCCATGATGTGATTGGTCGTGATGGTGGCACCCTGAAGCCCGCCACCAAAACTTACTTGATCTATTTCTATTGACGCTGCGACGAGTGAATCGCAAAAAAGAAAAGGCAAAAGAACCCAGATAAATCTAGAATTCATAGCCACAAACCCTCCCATGCTATGGCACGTTGATAGTAGCAGCCGACCGAAAGCGTAACAATTATAGTTGTCATAACTATGTGACTAAATTATTGCTCCCTCTATACCCTTGTAACCGGTCCAGGTTTTCACTAGGAAAAATCATTATTACGCAGCTTGCCGGGCAAAGATGGCCGATCAGGGACATGGCAGTAGGTTGGCACCGGGTGGGTAAAAACAGGCCGATTAAAACCGAAAATGTGGCCGTTTTGGGCAGAAAAAACCCCGCATTAGGCGGGGTCTCGTGAATCATTTCGGATTGACTCAGGCTTTCTTTCGCATCCAACCTAACCCGAGTAAAGCCGAGCCGAACAACCAGACTGCGGCGGGAATGGGGACGACGCTTGTCGTAAACACCGCGAACGGAGCATTTGTCGATGACGAAGGGCCATTCGCATCCAGACCCGCAACAACCCATGTTCCAAATGGGTTTACCGCGAACCAAGACGATGATGCGCTCGCAGAGGGCAGATAAAATACAGTGGAAATCTGGGCGTTGTTGCTAGTAAGAAAGTTTTCTGCACCTGCGGTGTTTAGTGCGTCGACCGCGCTGTTCATGCCTTCCTGATATAGCCCAAAATCATTGAGAAAGGGAAAGTCGTTCACCGCATTTAGGTCGTCATAACTATCATAATAGAATGCGACGTCATACAACTGACTGCCAACTTCCAATCCCTGTATAGATGTCGCTGATTGTCCGTCGAGATTGACGACCGCTGTTTGTGCAATTGCGGAAACAAGGCAGAGCGTCAAGCCAATAAATAGTCTCACAGCATTCTCCTCATCCAGCCCAAACCAACAAGAGCAGAGCCGAACAGCCATAACGCGGCAGGGATGGGGACGACATTAAAAGTTGCGTAGGCAGCAAAATAGTTCGTATTTTCAGCTACTGGTGCGATGGATGGAACCCACGAAGTAGTAGGATATTTAATTCCACCATAAGACAGCAAACCTCTCGCATCTCTATACAGTGCTACCTGTGAATAGGCCCAAGGCACAGCAAACACAAATGCATGAGCATCGGAGTCGGAGCCCACATAACCAATTGACCTGATGTCCCCATTCAGCGCATCCAATATTGAGCCAGCAACAGAACTAGTGGTTGCCTCGTCTCCAAACCAAGGAAAAGCTGATTCGTCAATGTCTAGAAAAGCTTCTTTGATAAAACTGACGTTGTAGGTAGTTCCATCGACGATCAAACCGCTAATGCCAGTAGCTACGTAGATGGTAGGGTCGGAACTAGACGGCGCGACCTGAACTGAGGCCGAATTCGCAGCAAACGAAAACAAAAGCGCGGCTAAAGCGAAGAAACGTGAGTGATGGAGTGTTTTCATACAGAGCTAACCAGATACGCTAAAAAACCAAACCGAGAAATACTCAATTAGAGCCTTTGCCTTGCCCACTAACGGAAGGCGGCGTTGCATATCTGGTACATATGAACCGTTTTCTTATACCACGCGCATAGCTGCGCCACAACATCCGATGAAGTCCGGTGACAGATAGACGGCATCACGGAACAATTCGGGGGCGGGCTATTTAGTGCACGCACGTTGTGATTTTCCAATACGCGGGTATGGCTCTATTGCGGCACGTTCACCGCCTTTCCCGAGCACGAAAAATGTACGCCTACCTTTCGGCGAGACCCGCACCGCTAGGTTGGGTATGCGGTCGTCGTAGACTGTCGAACCCGGCTCGAGGTTCTCAATTACTGCGCTAGTGAGCCTGCATCGCACTGATTCTCGTTTCGCCATTGTGATAATCCGCCTGAGAAATTTTGCATCGTATATGCACCCCAATGCGGAGAATTTGATGCAAATACGTCAAGAAGGCGGAAATTGGCGGAAAGAGTAAATTCGGCTAAATAGCCGTATTTACTAATCAATCTGGTGCCCCGACCAGGATTCGAACCTGGGACCTTCCGCTTAGGAGGCAGACGCTCTATCCGACTGAGCTACCGGGGCAATGCATGGAGCCATTACTGCAGGAAGCGCAATCCTAGCAAATCAGCGCAATCGGCTGAGCGCAAATGGAAAGTATTACAGAAAGCGGGATCAGGCAGATTGACGCCTGGCCCGTGCAGCAAGCATGACGAGCCCCGAGCCCATCAGCCAGATCGCGGGGGGTAGCGGCACTGAACGTGACTGCATGCCCTTGATGGTAATCGCAGTCTTGCCGCCTTCAATTTTGACCAGCAGCGCGTTGCCCTGATCCAGCGACAGCAAATCCACCATCTGTACGGCGCTTTTTTTCGCATACGCAAACTGAAGTTGCGAGGTGAAATCACTCGGCTTTAACTGTGTAATAGGATTGGACAAGTCGACATTGCCCGAGTACACAACAATGCTGCCACTGTTCTTATTGGTTGGCGCCAGTGACAGGGTTTCAAACTGCATAATGTCGCTGACGGTAAGCAGCATCCATTCGCTACCCAACTGCGGATGGCTGCCGACAGCAAATTCGTCATCAGTCTTCAGACATTTCTTCAGCGTGTTACCACCGCATGCACCCAGCCCTTTCACATTCTGCGACAGGCTGTAGCCATATTGTGCGTAGTTGGCCTGACTGTGCAGCACGGTAGCCGGGTTCAAGCCGTCAAAATCTGTTCCCAACCAGGCACTGACCGTGGCCTGGGAGCCGGCGCCCGCGATATCGTCAAAGCGCGCGGTATTTCCCGGGTTGAGTGGATCACTGATTGTTCCAGGCCCGGTGAAGTCAAAATTCACGCTGGTGCCCACGCTGGCAGCCTGCACGGGCGCCGCGCACAGCAGTGCGGCCAGCATTGCAGCCGTTGGCAACCATCCGTGTCGCTGGCGAAAAATCATGCCCGAAACCCGTCAACAAGCAGGCCGACCACCTCGGCCTGTCCTATATGGTATTCAAGCAGTTAGGCGATTATGTTGCTGTGAAGCTGATCACAATTGGCACTTCAGCCGGAACCCAGCACCGTCACAGTCACGCGGCGCCGATGCGGGGCGCTGCGGTGTTCCCAGGCATAGATACCCTGCCAGGTACCGAGATCACAGCGGCCGTTGCTGACCGGCAGCGTCAGGTCATTGCCGGTCAGCACGCTACGCACATGCGCCGGCATGTCATCCGGGCCTTCCGCAGTATGAACATAATCCGGGTCGTTATCGGGTGCGATACGCGCCATGAAGGTTTCCAGGTCGGCCCGCACGTCCGGATCGGCATTCTCACACAGCATCAGTGAGGCGCTGGTGTGATGCAGAAATACATGACAAAGCCCGGTGGTCACGCCGCTATCGGCCACGATGTCCTGCACGGCGGCGGTAATTTCATGGGTGCCGCGGCCGCGGGTCGTTACCGTAAATGTTTTCTGGATTACCATATGCCAAGATGTGCAAAACCGGACGCATTCTAGCGCGATGAACCCGGCACGTTTCAGCAAAATTAAACCCGCCCTCAACCGTTGCCGGCGCGATTCAGCTTTCCGGGATGTAGCGGTCGCCGTAGCGCAGGCGCAGAGTTTTCACCTTGCCGAACCAGGGGATGCTGACGATATACAGGTTGTCGTATTCAGCTGCGGCAATGGGCGGCAGTTTCTTACTGCCCTGCATTGCGCGAATGGCTGGCTGAATCTGCTCCGGCTCGGTAATTACCAGCACGATCTTGCCTTTGTATTCGCGCAGGATACGCTCGACCATGTCCGACATGGCGGTGGGATCTTCGAGCGTAATCACCGGCGTCTCGTTCACTTGCGCCACCGGTATACTGGTGTCACGCGTGCGTCGGTTGGCCGCCACGAAAATGGCATCAACACCGGCTACCACGTCAACATCTCCCAGGATACGCGCCAGTTCCTGGGCGCGGCGCTGCCCGCGAGGGCTAAGCGGCGGATTCCCGGTGTCGTTATTCAGCACTTCAGCGTAACGCGTCACAATCACCGTGGTCGTGGCCTGCGATTCAAAAAACCACGCCAGACCTGTTGCCAGCAGCAAAAACCCTGCCACGGCCACTTGCCGCCGTTGCCGCCGGCGCCGACGTTTTTTCTGCTGCTGGGTTTCTGCTTCTTCCAATCCGTTGTCCCCCGGCATGTGGCGCTGGTCAGCGGTCCCGATCGCGCTGCCGCGTGATGCGCTCTTCGGTCGAAATAACCGTGTATTCCGCCTCAATATCCCCGTGTTCGCGCGCGTGGCGCTCCATCTTGCGGCGCAGCCACCAGATACGCACCCCGACTATCAGCGCGACCAGCAGCATGAAACCGACGACAACCGCCAGAAAAACCGCGCCGACGATCAATGACAGCACAAATGCGCCCACCCCGACGACCAGCGCCACAATGCGTCCCAGCACACTGCCGCCGCCGTCAGGATTCAGATAACCGTCAAATTTGTCTGCGCGTCGCCCCATAGCACGGCTATTTTAGCCGAACACGCGCTCCCACACCCAATACGCGCCGGTCAGGGAAATGAGCAGCGAACCTGGCACCACGACAACGGACCGGTACCAGCTGCGGTTGCGCCACCAGCCAACGCACAACAACGCCAGCAGAATCACCGTCAGCTGCCCCAGTTCCACACCCACATTGAAACTCAGCAACGCGGTAAGAAATTCGTCCTGCGGCAGGCCGATTTCTGACAGCACCCCGGCAAAGCCCAGCCCGTGCAGCAAGCCGAAACCGAACACCAGCAAAACCCGCCAGGGCTTGAGCGTCGAGTACAGGCAGTTTTCGATTCCGACATAAACAATAGACAGTGCAATCAGCGGCTCGACAATCGCCGGCGACAGTTCGACTACACCATAAATGCTAAGACCGAGCGTGATGGTGTGCGCGACGGTGAAGGCCGTGACCTGCCACAACAGCGGTTTGAGATGCAGGCTAAGGAGAAACAGGCCAAGCACAAACAGAATGTGGTCGATTCCCAGCGGCACGATGTGCTCGAAACCGATAATCAGATAATCGACAATCACCGCGAGCCGGCTGCGCGCATTGTCGCCGCCGAGTTGATAAGGCGGCGCCTGTTCACCCGGTTGCAACCAGGCCGACATGATTTTTTCCGGGTCATCACCGACGACGCGCAGCACGTGACTGCCGAAGCGCTGCGGCCAGCTCCAGGTCAGCGCCGCACCGGCGGGCAGTTCTCCCTGCAGAAATACTTCGGAATCGCGTGGCAGCTCAGTATCGCCCACCGGCGGCACATCTATGCGCAAAAATCGCAGGCTCGCGGGCGCTCCGTCCACCTGTACGCCGACTTCGGCCATGAACTCCGGCACAAAACCAGCGAACTGCTCGGTCAGCAAACCCGGCTCCAGCTCGCGCAGCGCGTCATACTCCGCCGCATTCGGTGCATCGTTGGTGTCAGCATATTCCGGCCCGATACGCGCGAGCAATTGCTCGGCGGTCAGCCTGATCCGCACCTTCACCTGGCCGGGTTCGGCAACATTGACGGTGACCACTGCGGGGCGCACAGTGTGCGCTGTGGCCTGTCCGGGCAACAAAGCCCAGCCCAGGCTTGCCAGCAGCACAGTTAAGAGAAAGCTGCGAAAAACCGATTGATCATTCATCACGAACACCATACTCGCATGGACACACTGTTTAGCAAACTGCAATTTCGCTTCGGTCACTGGCTGGCCATTGCTATGGTTCTCTGCCTGCCCAGCCGTCTGCCGGCCCACGACTTCTGGATTGAACCAGATTCTTACCGACCCGCCAGCGGCAGTGAGGTAAGTGTTCGGCTGCGGGAGGGTGTCGGCTTCAAGGGCACCACCCTGCCCTATATCAACGAATGGTTTCAGGATTTCAGCGTGGTGACGGCCGACGGACGTGAGCCGGTGATCTCCTGGCGGGGCGATGATCCGGCGGCGACGTTAACCATGCCAGCAGGTCCGATGCTGATCGGCTACCAGAGCAACCGCGCGTTCACGGAGCTAGCGGCTGAAAAATTCAATCGCTATCTGGAAGAGGAAGGCATCGAATTTATCCGCGAGCAGCGCATCGCCGCGGGCACGGATCAGCAACCCGCGCCGGAATTTTTTGTCCGCTGCGCCAAGGCGCTGCTGCAGGCTGGTCCGGATGACAGTCTGGTATATGCCGAGCGACTTGGCTACCGCCTGGAACTCGTGCCGGCAGCAAATCCCTACTCGCTGCAGCCGGGCGACTCACTTGTTTTTACCTTGTATTTACGCGACGAGCCGGTGGAAGGATTGCTGGTGCAGGCATTCAATCGGAACGACCCGGAACAGATACAAAAAATCCGTACCGATGCAAAGGGGCAGGCAACCGTGGTGCTGGATCAGGCCGGCGAGTGGCTGGTAAAAGCAGTCAATATTCAGCCGCTGGTCGGTTCGCCGCAAGCCAACTGGCTCAGTCACTGGGCCAGTTACGGTTTTGCATTGCCGGCTCGCGCAGCCGCTCAGTCCAGATAGTCGTCCAGTTTAACCGCGTCCGCGCCGGGGATAATCAGCCGCTGCAATTGTTCACGCTGCTCCGGTGCCACGGTGGTATCCACGCCAAGCCGCAGACCCACGCCCGGTAGCGGCAGGTCGTCAAAAAACAGATGCCGGTCCCGGGTCAGCGCACGGTTGTTAATCGCCCAGCTAACGTCGCGATTGCTATGAATGTCGATGTCAGGGTCGGTGACAACGATACGGCGTATCACCCGGCTGATATCCCAGCGCCCGCATTTGAGCTCAAACACGTCGCGAATCAGCTGTGCCACATTGACACCGCTGTCCGGTTGCAGCTGCAGATACAGTTCGCCTGGCATCCCCATGCCGGGCGGATAAAAATGCGCGCGCAGGTCAACAACCTGCGGATAACTGTCGCTCAGCAGCCGGCGCAGGTCCGGCTCAATGTCATAGAGAATAATAAAGCCGAGCGAATTGTGCTCCTTGCCGGCGCCCGCCATGATGGTGTGGAACACCGGCGACTCACGATGGCTAATGACATTAACCTTGCCAACGTGACCGTTCTGGGTGCCGTACAGGTCGCCGAATTCGCCCATCGTATTGGGCAGGTGCCGACGATGATCAATTTCCACTTCCAGCACAATTTCCGCTGTCGCCGGGACCGGCAGATCCAGGGTTTCGGCCGGCGCCAGCTCCAGCGCCGTGCCGGCCACTGCGCCGGCCACGTCAAGTTCCGACAACTCGGGCGGCACCTTGGCAGAAGCAGCCATGAGCAATTCCGGATTGACGCCCACTGCCAATACCATTTGCGTGACCCGGCCGGCGTCTTTGTCAGCCGCGAGAAATGCCAGCAGATCGCTGCTCGGACCGACGCTGACAACCAATTCATTCCTGCCGGTGATCAGCACACGATAAATGCCGACGTTTAAAACGCCGTTGGCAGGATTGCGACTGATACCAATCGCCGCTGTCAGAAACGGACCGGAATCGTGTTCGAAACAGGTTGGCACCGGCAACGCCCCCAGATCAACCTCTGCGCCCTCGAGAATGACCTGCTTGCAGGGCGCTGTGTTTACTTCGACGGCCGGCAACGGCCTGGCAATAGCAGCAAAAATCAGTTCACGATGAGCCGCGGCATCAAATTGCTGGGGATTGTCTCGCTGCAATGCCCGTGCAAACCGGCCCGGACCCGTCAGCAGGCTGCCGGCCACCTGCATGGCAGAGCCTTTGACAGACTCAAATACGATCCCCTTACGGCGCGCCTCAGCCTGTTTGAGTAGTGCCGGCAATTCAAAACGCGGGTCGACGCTGCGTTTAACCCGCAGCAATTCGCCGTTTTGTTCAATAGCTGCAATCAGACTGCGAAATTCCGGCATGAGCGAGATCTCTGGATGAATGGCGGAGAGGGTGGGATTCGAACCCACGAAAGGCTTTCACCTTTGCTGGTTTTCAAGACCAGTGCATTCAACCGCTCTGCCACCTCTCCGCTGTACGGACACGGGTTGAGCAGCGGATTCTGGCGATTCCGGGAACAGAACACAACCGTTGCGGTCACATGTATAGTACTCATCAACCTTTGCAAGGAACGTTCAGGAGATATACATGCAGAAGGAACCTGTAAGCAGGGATTCCACCCGCGTTATTTACGGTGCACCGCAGGCTGAGTCAGCACTGACCACCAATAAAGTACTGCGCAGCACCTACATGCTGTTGTCGATGACGCTGCTGTTCAGCGCCGCGATGGCCGGCGTGTCCATGGCACTGCAGGTGCCCTATTTCGGCCCGATAGTCACCCTGGTCGGCTATTTCGGCCTGCTGTTTCTGACGTCAAAATTCCGCAACTCGGCCGCCGGCCTCGTGTGCGTGTTCGCCCTGACCGGCTTTATGGGGCTTACGCTCGGACCGCTGCTCAGCGCCTACCTGACCAGTGTGCCCAAAGGCGGCGACCTGGTCATGACCGCGCTGGGTGCTACCGGCATGATTTTTCTCGCGCTGAGTGTGTTTGCCATCAAAACGCAGAAAGATTTCAGCTTTATGGGCAACTTTCTGATGGTGGGCATGTTCGGCTTGCTGGCCGTTATTCTGATCGGCCTGTTTGTCGACCTGTCAGCTTTCCAGATGGCAATCTCGGCCGGCGTGGTACTGCTGATGGCCGCGATGATTCTGTATGAAACCAGCGCAATTATTCACGGCGGTGAAACCAACTACATCATGGCCACCGTAGGACTGTTCGTCGCTCTCTACAATATCTTTATCAATTTGCTGATGCTGCTCGGCATCGGCGGCGACGAGTAAGCCGCGCAACCGGTTGCTAGCTGCGAGCCGGGCCTAACCGCCCGGCTGCAGTTGCGCTGCGCCGTTCATGTAGGGGCGCAGCACATCCGGTATGACTACCGAACCATCGGCCTGCTGGTAGTTTTCCAGCACCGCCACCAGGGCGCGCCCTGCGGCCACGCCCGATCCGTTCAGAGTATGCAGTGGTTCGGGCTTGCCAGTTGCCGGATTGCGCCAGCGCGCCTGCATGCGCCGCGCCTGGAAAGCGCGGAAATTGCTGCATGAGGAAATCTCCCGGTAAGTGTTCTGCGCCGGCAGCCAGACCTCCAGGTCATAGGTTTTGGCCGCGCCGAAGCCGGTATCACCGGAGCATAACGTCACCACGCGATAAGGAAGCTGCAGCGCCTGCAGGATTGCCTCGGCATGACCGGTCAGTTCTTCATGCGCAGCGGCCGATTGCTCGGGCTCGACCAGGTGCACCAGCTCCACTTTCTCGAACTGATGCTGGCGGATCAGGCCGCGGGTGTCCTTGCCGTAAGAACCTGCTTCGGAACGAAAACAGGGCGTATGTGCAACCAGCCGGAGCGGCAGTTCATCGGCTTCAACAATGCTGTCGTTGACCAGGTTGGTTACCGGCACCTCGGCGGTCGGAATAAGGTAGTAACCCTGCTCGCTGTCAATACGAAACAGGTCCTCGGCAAATTTGGGCAACTGTCCGGTGCCAAACAGCGCATCGCGATTGACCAGGTACGGCACGTAGACTTCCCGGTAGCCGTGCGTGCCGGTATGTGTGTCCAGCATGAACTGCACCAGTGCCCGCTGCAGCCGGGCCAGCCCGCCGTGCAACACCGCGAAGCGTGCGCCGGCAATCCTGGCGGCAGCGGCCGAATCCAGCATACCCAGGCCTTCGGCAATATCGACGTGATCTTTGACGGCAAAATCGAACGCCGGTACATCGCCCCAGCGGCGAATCTCAACGTTGGCTGTTTCGTCGGCGCCGTCGGGGACATCGTCATCCAGCATATTCGGCAAACCGTGCAGCAATTCAGCCAGCTGCGCCTGCACATCTGCCAGTTCGGCCTCAGCCTGTTCCTGCTGCGTACCGAGCGAATCCACCTCAGCCAGCAGCGGCGCAATGTCTTCGCCGGCTGCCTTGGCCTTGCCTATATGCTTGGAACGCGCGTTTCGCTGCTGGCGAAATTCCTCGGCCTGCACCTGCACCGACTTACGCCGTTCTTCGAGCTCGGCGTACGCCGCTTGCGGGAATTCAAAGCCGCGCCGGGCCAGATTAGCTACCACGGCATCAGGGTCAGCGCGCAACAGTTTGGGATCGAGCATGATCAGTCCGTTTAAGGGTCGGGGCAGAAAATAATGGGCGCAGAGTTTACACGCATCAGGCGCGATTTTTGCCGCCGGCGGCTCGCTGGCGGCCGAGGCCGGCCTTGCGGTTTGCCTCGCGCAGGCGGGCCAGCTTCTCGCCGATCTGAATCTCCAGCCCGGCTGCAGCAGGCTGGTAGTAGATTTTGTCAGCCATGTCGTCGGGGAAATACCGCTCCCCGGCAGCGAAGCGGCCGGGTTCGTCATGCGCATAACGATAGCCCTTACCGTGCTGCAGTTCTTTAGCGAGGCGCGTGGGCGCATTGCGAAACCGCAGTGGCACCTCCCGGGTACCGGACTCACGGGCATCCTTGCCGGCCCGGCCCAGCGCTGTGTAAACCGCGTTGCTTTTTGCCGCACAGGCCAGAAACACCAGCGCCTGGGCCAGCGCCAGCTCGCCCTCCGGCGAACCGAGGCGATCGTAGGTTTCCCAGGCATCCAGCGTGATGCGCAGCGCCCGCGGGTCGGCGTTACCGATGTCTTCGCTGGCCATGCGCACCATGCGCCGCGCCAGGTACAACGGATCGCAGCCGCCATCAAGCATGCGCGCAAACCAGTACAACGCGGCATCGGGGTCAGAACCACGCACTGCCTTGTGCAAAACCGATATCTGGTCATAGAACAGATCGCCGCCATGGTCGAACCGTCGCACCGCGCCGGTTACGACCGCATCGATCTGATCCTGAGTGATAGCGGTTGCGCCGGCGCTGTCAGCCAGACCGGCGGCCAGTTCCAGCAGGTTCAGGGCACGCCGCGCGTCGCCGTCGGCGGCGGTTGCGATCTGCCGCAGCAACTCCTCATCGCATTGCAGCCGACCGCCATAGCCTTGTGCGGCATCCGCCAGGGCTCGCTGCAGCAACTGCAGCAGGTCGTCATCCTCCAGTGCCTGCAGCACATACACCCGCGCCCGGGACAACAGCGCGTTGTTCAGCTCGAATGAAGGGTTTTCGGTAGTCGCACCTATAAATATGAGCGTGCCGTTTTCGACCCAGGGCAGAAAAGCGTCCTGCTGTGCCTTATTAAAGCGATGCACCTCGTCCAGAAACAACACCGTGGGCAAAGCACTGCTTTCCTTAACTTGTTTCGCTTTTTCAACAGCTTGGCGAATATCTTTCACACCTGACATCACTGCTGAGAGGGCAATGAACTCGGCTCCAACAGAGCCTGCCACCAGGCGTGCCAGGGTGGTTTTACCGGTACCGGGTGGTCCCCACAGAATTGCCGAGTGCAACGGGCTGGCATTGAGAAGCCCGGTCAACGGCTTCCCCTCGCCGAGCAGATGGCGCTGTCCGACAACATCGGCCGGTTTGGCAGGCCGCATCCTGTCGGCCAGCGGCGCGCCGTCCTGAGCGATATTAGTCATGGTGTCTGACACCCAATAGGTGTTCGGCGAAGTGGGGCCAGCGGCTGAGCGGTGTAAAGGCCAGCAGCCAGCCGGTTGCCAGGCCGACAAGGTCGGCCAGCAGGTCGGCAAACTCGGCGTAGCGGTTGGGCACCTGTGCCTGCAGCAGCTCCATCAGCACACCGTAGGCGGTCAGGGCGAGAAATACCAGCAGGTACCGGTGGCGCGGATACAGCCCTGCGAACCACAGCATCAACAGGGCAAAAGCCAATGCGTGCCAGACCTTGTCAGTCAGCAGTTCGCCGGTGACCATCTGCGGCAACGGCACCAGTGCCAGCCCCAGTAACACCATCAGCAGCAGGCAGCCTGCCGCCAGCCAGAAGCGGCGCCAGCGCAGCCGCGGCCCGGCGCGGTCAGCCGGCGGATTCATCGATCACGTCGACGCCGGCGGGGACACTGAATTCAAAGATCCCCGCCTCTTCGGCTGCCGCGGTCTCGACCTGTGAAAAGCGAATTTCGGTTTGCTGGCCAAAGCTGTCGCGCAGGCGCATTTCAGCCAGTACGCCGGCGATAAATTCCAGTTCGATCTGGCTGAAATCGCTGTGCGTATTGTGCGGTACCAGCACGACCTGCAGCCGGTCGCTATCACGTTCACCACTGATGGCATAGCCGTCGAGCGCATCCACGCGACCGGCCAGCAACGCGGCGGGCGTCTGCTCCAGCAGGCCGTCAAAGTCGCGCACCGTGACCTGCTCCAGCTCTTCGTCAAACAACCAGATCCGCTCGCCGTCGGCGAGTATTAAGCGCGGCCACGGTGTCACGTACTCCCAGCGAAACCGGTTCGGTCGTGTTAGCCAGAACCTGCCGGCGGACTGCTCCACCAACTCGCCGTCAGCGGCCACCACCGTTTGCTCGAATTCAGCCTGATAGTGCTGCAGGGAATGCAACCGCTTTGCCAGCAATTCCCGCGCCTCGGCATCCGGCAACGCCGCAGCACCGGCAAGTCCGGGCAGCAATATCAGCCACAGGGCTGCCCGGCAGACCAACCGTCGTTCACGACTAATACTTTGGTCAGGCATCAGGGGGCGGCGGCGCCAGCACTTCGCGCGAGCCGTTGGATTGCAGTTCGCCGACAATGCCGGCCGCCTCCATGGTTTCCACCAGCCGCGCGGCGCGGTTGTAACCGATTTTCAGGCGCCGTTGCACACCGGAAATTGATGCTCGCCGCGTCTCAACAACAATTTGCACCGCCTGGTCATACAACGGATCCCCCTCGCCGTCCTCGTCGCCGGCTTTGGGCTCGCCGGAAATACCGGGTATCGGCGCAGCCGGCCCCACCGTCACTTCCTCGATGTAGCTCGGCTTGCCGCTGGCCTTGAGTTGCTCCACAACTTTGACGACTTCCTCATCGGACACAAACGCGCCGTGCACGCGTACCGGAGCAGGCTCGCCGCTGGGCAGAAACAGCATGTCACCATGGCCGAGCAGGTTTTCCGCGCCGGTCTGGTCGAGGATGGTGCGTGAATCAACCTTGGCTGAAACCTGGAAAGCGATCCGGCACGGAATGTTGGCCTTGATCAGTCCGGTGATCACGTCAACCGACGGCCGCTGGGTTGCGACCACCAGGTGTATGCCGGAGGCACGCGCCTTTTGCGCCAGCCGGGCAATGAGTTCTTCCACCTTTTTACCGACAATCATCATCATGTCGGCAAGTTCATCAATGATGACGACAATATTCGGCAACGGCCGCAGGTCCGGCACCTCGACGCTGTCATTATCGGCGTTAAGTGCTGCATAGAGCGGATCCGGGATGGGCTTGCCCTGCTCAATGGCCGCCCTGACGCGGCGGTTATAGCCGGACAGGTTGCGTACCTTAAGTTCGGCCATCAGCTTGTAACGGCGTTCCATTTCCGCCACGCACCAGCGCAGTGAATTAGCTGCCTCTTTCATGTCGGTTACCACCGGCGCGAGCAGATGCGGAATGCCCTCGTACACCGATAGCTCCAGCATTTTCGGATCGATCATGATCAGCCGGACGTCTTCGGGCTTGGATTTATACAGCAGGCTCAGCACCATGGCGTTGATACCGACCGATTTACCCGAACCGGTGGTACCGGCTATCAGCAGGTGGGGCATCTTGCCGAGATCGGCAACCACCGACTTGCCGCTGATGTCCTTGCCAAGCGCCAAAGTCAGGGGCGAACCAAGTTCTTCGTAAGCGCGTGAACCGATGATTTCGCCAAGCGTTACCATCTCGCGCACTTCATTAGGAATTTCCAGGCCGACATAACTCTTGCCCGGAATCACCTCGACCACACGTACACTGGTGGTGGACAGCGAGCGCGCAATATCAGTGGCCAGATTGCTGATCTTGCTGGCTTTGACACCGGGCGCCGGATCCAGTTCGAAACGGGTCACTACCGGCCCGGGGTGCACCTCAACCACGCTGACATCTACGCCGAAATCAGCCAGTTTCAGTTCCAGCATGCGCGACATGCCCTCGAGCGCTTCCGGCGAATAGCCCGGGGCGCTCTGCTGCGGGTCATCCAGCAACGACAGCGGCGGCAGATCACCCTCCCCGGCAGCTTCGAACATCGGCACCTGACGCTCTTTTTCGGCACGGGCGCTTTTCTCCGGTTTTTTCAGCGCCGGCTCAATGCGCGGTTTGGGCTTGGCGGCACGTTCCGTGACCACCCTGCGCTTGGCTTCGACCACTTGCTGGCGCCGCGCCTGTTCGCGCCGCGCCGCCAGTTTCGCCATGACAGTCAGGGACCGGGCGCGCACCCAGGCGATGGCTGCCAGCACCTGGCGGCCGAGCCAGTCCATGACATCCAGCCAGGAAATACCGGTGAACAGTGAAATAGCCGCCAGCCATAACGCCAGCATCAGCAATGTCGCGCCCAGCAGGCCGAGCACCGACTCCAGGCCGTTGCCCACCAGTTGCCCGAGAATGCCACCCGCGGATTCACGCAGCTCGGGATGATAAAAGTGCAGCGTGGCCAGGCCGCAACTGGTCACCAGTGCCAGCAGAAACCCGCCGATCCGCGTTGCCAGCACGGTTTTATCCAGCGGTGCATTGCTGAAGCGCGCCGAAAACAGCATCCAGCCGACCACCATCACCATCAGCGGAAACAGATAAGCCGGTATACCGGTCAGGTAAAATGACAGATCGGCGAACCAGGCCCCGGCGGCGCCGATCTGGTTGTGCAGCCGCGAACTGCCGGACCCGGTGTGACTAAACCCCGGATCGTCAGGATGGTAGCTGAGCAATGCCAGCAAAAGGATTATGGCCACGGCCCCGAACACCCAAAGTGCCGATTCCCTGACCGTGCGTGTGACCGCTGAAGTTACCGAAGCATTCCGCCCCGGGAGTTGCGCTGCCTTGCCCACGTCGAATTCACCCAGTTAGTCCATTTAACTGCGCCCGAACTTTGCTCGCCCGGGACATTCCCGTACACTGCGGCGCCTGCCGCTGGCACCCAATCTACATAATTCGTCAGGAAAGTATACATGAGCGACTCCCGGCACTCCCGTCTGATCATTCTCGGCTCCGGCCCGGCCGGCTATTCGGCGGCGGTTTACGCGGCCCGCGCTAATCTGCAGCCGTTGCTGATTACCGGCTCTGAGCAGGGTGGCCAGCTGATGACCACCACCGATGTGGACAACTGGCCCGGCGGACTGGAAGGCCTGCAGGGACCACAGCTGATGGAACAAATGCGCGAACATGCGGAACGGTTCGATACCGAGCTGGTCATTGACCATATTCACGCTGCCGACCTGGCACAACGCCCGTTTCGCCTCGAAGGCGGATCGGGCGTATACACCTGTGACGCCCTGATTATTGCTACCGGCGCTACCGCCAAGTACCTGGGCCTGGAAAGTGAAGAAGCATTCAAAGGCAAAGGCGTGTCGGCCTGCGCCACCTGCGACGGATTTTTCTACCGCCAACAACCTGTCGCCGTGATCGGCGGCGGCAACACTGCACTGGAGGAAGCGCTGTACCTGTCCAACATCGCTTCCAGTGTGACCGTGGTCCATCGCCGGGACCAGTTCCGCGGTGAAAAAATCATGCAGCAGCAACTGCTGGACAAAACCGGTGACGGCGGCAACATCGAAGTAATCTGGGATCATGAAGTGGACGAAGTGCTCGGCGACGACACCGGTGTAACCGGGGTGCGGCTGCGCAGCACCAAAGGCGAGTCCGATCGTCAGCTCGATGTGACCGGGCTGTTTATTGCCATCGGTCATTCTCCGAACACCGGCTTGTTCGACGACCAACTCGACATGAACAACGGCTATATTGTGGTGCATTCGGGTCTGTCGGGAAATGCGACGGCCACCAGTGTGCCCGGCGTGTTTGCGGCCGGCGATGTGGCGGATCAGATTTACCGGCAGGCAATAACCTCGGCCGGCGCCGGGTGCATGGCGGCTCTGGATGCAGAAAAGTATCTGGATGCGCAGGAAACCTGATTGCTGTTGAACTGTTGCGTGGTGCCGGTTAACAACTAACCGCAGGAGCCCTATGCGCACTCGCGTGGTGCAATCCATCAGCGAAATCAGTCGGGACGACTGGAACGCGCTGCTGAGCGACGGCAACCCTTTTGTGCGTCATGAATTTCTGCACGCCCTGGAAGCATCGGGCTGCGCGGCTGCGGCTACCGGCTGGTATCCCTGTCATGTCATATGCGAGGCGGAAGACGGCAGCCTGACGGGTGCCCTGCCCCTGTACCTGAAAACCAACCCGTATGGCGAGTTCGTGTTCGATTTTGCCTGGGCCCGCGCCTATGAACGCGCCGGCCTGAGCTACTACCCGAAACTGGTCAGCGCGGTGCCGTTTACGCCGGCCACCGGACCACGCCTGCTGCGCGCCCCCGATGCCGACGCGGTGGTCAGCGAATTGCTGCTGCAGGAAGCCCGCGAACTGGCGCAACGAGCCGGCGCTTCCTCACTGCATATCCTGTTTCCGGACCATGCTGATCAGCGCATTGCCCAAACGGCCGGTATGCTGATGCGCAAGGACTGCCAGTTTCACTGGCACAATCGCGGCTATCAGGATTTTGATGAATTTCTGCAGACTTTCACTGCCAGCAAACGCAAAAAGGCACGCCGTGAACGACGTCGCGTCAGCGAGGCCGGTATTGCCTTTCGCACCTTGTGCGGCGACGAGTTGGAGGCCGGTGACTGGGCTGCCATCATGCCGTTGTATGCCGGCACCTTTCTGCGCCGCGGCCGCGAACCGTATCTGAACGAAGAATTCTTTGCTCACATCACAGCGGCGCTGCCGGAAAGCGTGGTGGTATTTGCCGGCTACCGGGAATCCGCAATGGTCGGCACCGCAATCTGTTTCCGCAGTGACACGCATCTGTACGGTCGCTACTGGGGTGCCAACGAATTCGTTGATTCGCTGCATTTCGAAACCTGTTACTACCAGGGCATCGACTACTGCATCGCCGAGGGCCTGCAGGTGTTTGAACCGGGCACCCAGGGTGAGCACAAAATCAGTCGTGGGTTTATCCCCTCGGAAACCTGGTCGGCGCACTGGTTGTCGCATCCCGAGTTTGCTGCCGCGGTGGACGAGTACCTGAGCAGCGAACGCAGGCACGTTGATCAGTACATGGATTTTCTCGGCGAGCACATACCGTACAAATAAATGGGCTTTCGCGTACGCACTCTGGAGCCCGGCGATCCGCCGGATGCGTTTCCCGACCCGGCCACCGCCGGGGTTGCGCTCGGCTATCCTGACGGTCTGCTTGCCATCGGCGGTGATCTCTCCAGCGAACGGCTGCTGGCCGCCTACCAGCGCGGGATTTTCCCATGGTTTAACGATGATCAACCGGTGTTGTGGTGGTCTCCGGATCCGCGGGCCGTGATTCGTCCGGATGACTTTCATGCATCACGCCGGTTGCAGAAAGAACTGCGCCAGGGCCACTGGTCGTTCACGGTGAATCAGGACTTCGTCGCGACCATAGATGGTTGCGCGGCCAACCGTGGCGAACATGGCACCTGGATAACCCCTGAAATGCGGGCGGCTTTTATCCGCCTGCACCAGCTGGGCTACGCTCACTCAATTGAAAGCTGGCACGATGGCAAACCGGGCGGCGGGCTTTACGGCGTGCGCCTGGGGCGGGTGTTTTTCGCCGAGTCGATGTACACGCTCATCACCAACGGTTCCAAGGTGGCGCTCTGGTCGCTGGTCAGCCTGGCGCGTGACACGGGCATCGAACTGATCGACTGTCAGCTCGAGTCGCCGCACCTCGCTACGCTGGGGATGACCACCCTGCCACGCAGGGAATTCCTTACCCTGCTTGCCCGGCTTACCGCCGGTGCCACAGCCCTGCCCGGCTGGCGTCAGCCGCCGCGTCCCTGCGCCTGAGCTTGCTATGCCCATCCTGTTCTTGCACAATGCGCCCGCCTGTCACCGAGGAGACATACATAGCGAGCCATGGCAAAGGAAGAAGCCATACAAATGGAAGGCACTGTCGTCGAGACACTGCCCAACACCACCTTCAGGGTTGAACTGGAGAACGGCCATGTGGTTACTGCGCATATTTCAGGAAAAATGCGCAAGCACTACATCCGCATCCTGACCGGTGACAATGTCACGGTCGAACTGACACCTTACGATCTCAGCAAAGGCCGGATCATCTACCGCGCTCGCTGATCGCGTCTTTATCGGATTTGTGTTCTATCTGCCGCGTTTCAGGCGTGGCAACCAGTTCCAGCTCGCCGGCGTCGTTGACAACGACAACCACGTGGCCGCCTTCTATAAGGTCACCGAACAGCAACTGCTCGGCCAGCGGGCGCTTGATCTTTTCCTGGATAACACGAGCCATTGGCCGTGCGCCCATTTTCGGATCGTACCCCTGATCGGCAATCTTTTGCCGGGCAGCGTCATCAAGCTCCAGCGTAACGTTGTTCGATTCGAGCTGCGATTCAAGCTCTACCACCAGCTTGTCCACCACACGCAAAATAGAATCGCGCTGTAACTCGTCGAACTGAATAACAGCGTCGAGACGATTGCGGAATTCCGGCGTGAACAATTTTTCGATCGCGCCCGCGCCGTCGGTTTTATGGTCCTGCTGAGTGAAACCGATTGAGGCACGCGACATTTCCCGTGCACCGGCGTTGGTGGTCATCACAATAATCACGTTGCGGAAATCTGCTTTGCGACCGTTGTTGTCTGTCAGGGTGCCGTGATCCATGACCTGCAACAGCAGGTTAAAAACTTCCGGATGCGCCTTTTCAATTTCATCCAGCAGCAGCACAGAATGCGGGTTGCGGCTGACTGACTCGGTCAGCAACCCGCCCTGATCGAAACCAACGTACCCCGGCGGCGCACCGATCAGCCGCGACACAGTGTGTCGCTCCATGTACTCGGACATGTCGAAGCGAATGAGTTCAATGCCGAGACAATAAGCGAGCTGGCGCGTGACCTCGGTTTTACCCACGCCCGTGGGCCCGGCAAACAGGAAGGCGCCTACCGGTTTTTCCTCATCGCGCAGGCCGGAACGGGCCATTTTGATGGCCGAAGACAATGCTTCGATTGCCGGGTCCTGACCGAAGATCACCAGCTTAAGATCCCGCTCCAGGTTCTTGAGCTGATCGCGATCCGATGCTGAAACGCTCTTGGAAGGCACCCGCGCCATGCGTGCGACCACTTCCTCAATTTCATGCGTACCGATTACTTCCGGACGATCCTGCTCGGGTAGCAAACGCACACTCGCGCCGGCCTCGTCGATCACATCAATGGCCTTGTCAGGCAATTGGCGCTCATTAATGTGGCGCGATGCCAGCTCAGCGGCCGCCTGCAGAGCTTCATCGCTGTAGCGGGTGGAATGATGCTCCTCAAAGCGGTCTCGCAGACCACGCAGAATATCCACTGTTTCCTCAATGGAGGGTTCAAGGACATCGATTTTCTGAAAGCGGCGCGCCAGGGCGTGGTCTTTTTCAAAAATATGCCGGTATTCCCGGTAAGTGGTTGAGCCGATACAGCGCAACTCGCCGTTGGCCAGCACCGGCTTGATCAGGTTGGATGCGTCCAGCACACCGCCCGACGCTGCGCCCGCGCCGATGACGGTATGGATTTCATCAATAAACAGGATACTGGCCGGATCCTTGGCCAGTTCGGCGAGCACGCCCTTGAGACGCTTTTCAAAATCACCGCGGTACTTGGTGCCGGCCAGCAGGCTACCCATATCGAGAGCATAGATAGTGGCATCGCGCAGCACTTCGGGCACCTCGCCGTCGACGATGCGCTTGGCCAGACCCTCAGCCAGGGCGGTCTTGCCCACCCCGGATTCGCCGGCAAACAGCGGGTTATTCTTGCGCCGGCGGCACAGCACCTGGATGGTGCGCTGAATCTCCGCATCGCGGCCTATCAACGGGTCAATCTTGCCTGCAGCAGCCTTTTCATTGAGGTTGGTGGCGAATTGTTCCAGCGGGCTCTGCACCGTTTCGGCTTCCAGCTCGGGAGCACTCTGCTGACTACTGTCGCCGCTACTCTCTTCCTGCTTGCCGATACCGTGCGAGATGTAATTCACCACATCGAGTCGCGTTACATCCTGGATTCCCAGCAGGTACACAGCATGCGTCTGCTTCTCACCGAACACGGCAACCAGCACGTTCACGCCGGTGACTTCTTTTTTGCCGCCGGACTGCACGTGATACACGGCACGCTGCAGCACGCGCTGAAAGCCAAGCGTCGGAGCTACCTCCTGCTCACTTTCCTCATCGAGCAAGGGTGTGGTTTCATCGATGTGATCCTGCAGGTCTTTGCGCAGCCGCGGCAAATCAGCGCCGCAGGCCTTTAGCACTTCAACGACTGTCGGAATGTCCGAGATCGCCAGCAACAGGTGTTCAACCGTCATGAATTCATGCCGGTTGTTGCGAGCCTGCTGAAAGGCTTCATTCAGACAATATTCGAGTTCTGCGCTCAACATGCGACTACACTTCCTCCATCACTGACAGCAGCGGATGCTGATGCTGCTGCGCGTAACTACTGACCTGCGCAACTTTGGTCTCGGCGATTTCGTAGGTGTACACCCCGCAACGCGCCTTACCCTTGGTATGCACTTCCAGCATGATGCGGGTGGCCCGTTGCCGGTCCATCCCGAAAATCATCTCCAATACCTCGACAACAAAGTCCATCGGGGTGAAATCATCGTTCAAGAGCAGCACCTGATACAGCGGTGGCTTCTTGACCTCCGGTTTCGACTCCTCGACGACCAGGTCGCGCCCTAAATCCGGCAACTCCGGTGAATTGTGCTCGTCTTCGGCAGACATGGCCTGAAATCCCTGTACGGGCCTGTTTTCCTCAATCCGGGCCTATTTTAACCGGTTTGACGGGGCTCACAGATGTTCTGACCCCCAAAATCACCTTTTGTTGCGCCGAAGCGGCTTTTTTCTGCCTCGGGGGAGCTTTCCTGCAGCTTTGAGGTCGGACATTTACTGTAATTGTTGTTGCCGGCGTAAATTCATCTATTTGCCAATAAACGGAATTATTCTCCGCTGCTTGGTCAATGGCCTCCGGCCGTTTTATGATGCGTTATGACAAATATTGGCCCGGATGAGGAAAACCGGAATTGCGCACAGGCGCAACCGCTGAAAAACCATTAAAGTCTCGAACCCGTGGAAATCGTTGCCCAATTTCAGAGCCTGAGAGAACGCTCTCCGGAACAGTGGCTGGCGGACGCCAATCGCCACCTGCCCGGTATTGTTGCCATGCTGCTGGTCATTCTGCTGGCGTGGATCGGCGCGCGTCTGCTGTGGTCGCTGATCCCCGGTGAACCGCGGTTTGACTGGGCCGAGCGGGCGCCGGCCGCCATCGCGCCGGTCAACAATGCCGATGTCAGCGTAAATTTCCGGGCCATCGCGGAAGCCCATCTGTTTGGCGAGGCAGGCGCTGAGCCGGCTGCCAATCAGGCGGTCAAGGCTCCGGAGACCCGCCTTAACCTCAAACTGCGTGGTGCAATCGCGGCTGACGATGAAACCATAGCGCACGCCATCATTGCTGATGGCAGCAACAATGCCAAAGTGTATTTCGTCGAGGATGCGGTGCCCGGCGGCGCGACCCTGCACCAGGTCTATGCCGATCGGGTAATTCTGAAACGCGGCGGCTCGCTGGAAACGCTGCGGCTGCCCAAGCAGAGCCAGAACCTCGGCGTGACAACCTCTGCGGCTGCGGCGCCCGCCAGCCCGGCCGATGTAGCGGCCAGTAGTCTGCGAGCCGCGCTGAACAGCAATCCGGCGTCGTTTACCGAAATTATCCGCCCGCAACCCTTCATGCCCAATGGCGAAATGAAAGGCTACCGGGTTTACCCGGGTCGCGATCGCCGGGCATTTGCTGCCATGGGCCTGCGCCCCGGCGATCTGGTCACGGAAATAAACGGGCAGGCACTAAATAATCTGCAGACCGGCATGGAAGTATTTCGCCAGCTGGGCGATGCCAGCCAAATGACCGTTACCATAGAACGCAACGGAAACCCCATGGCTCTGACTTTGGACAGCAGCCAGTTCACCAACGCCTCAGGTGCCCGAAGATGATTTCGACCTTCTGCTCAGGGAAACGAGCATTCACCCGCCTGCGCGGCAATCTGGCCATCCTGATCACGTTGCTGGTGATGGTCTCCCCGCCGGCTCTGGGGCAGGCAACCATTACGCCGAATTACAAGGATGCCGACCTGCAGCAGGTGATTGAGGCGGTGGGCGCCATTACCGGCAAGAATTTCATCATTGATCCGCGCGTCAAGGCGCAGGTCACCATGGTGTCGTCCACACCGATGTCACCCGACGCGTTTTACGAAGCCTTTTTGTCCATACTGCAGGTATACGGTTACGTTGCGGTGCCGTCCGGCGATGTCATTAAAATCCTGCCGGACGCCAACGCGCGGCAGATGCCGGGCTGGGAAGGTGCTGCGGCCGGCAACCGGCGCGCCGACGACATTGTTACCCAGGTGGTGCTGGTGCGAAATGTTGCCGCTTCGCAGCTGGTACCGATACTGCGCCCGCTGATACCTCAATACGGACACCTGGCAGCTCATCCCGGCTCTAACATGCTGATCATCTCGGATCGGGCGGCAAACGTGGATCGAATACTGACCATTGTCCGACGCATTGATCAGTCCGGTGACGACGAATACGAAGTGATCCGTCTGACCCATGCCTCCGCCGCCGAAACCGTGCGGGTGGTGAGCGCACTGCAACAGGGTGCCAATGCCGAGGGCGCCAAGGCTGTGACCGTGGTCGCCGATGAACGCACCAACAGCATTCTTATCAGTGGCGATAAAAATGACCGTCTGCGGCTGCGCACGCTGGTCGCCCATCTGGATACACCGCTCGAGGACGGCGGCGATACGCAGGTGCGTTATTTGCGCTACGCCGATGCCGCCGAACTGGCTACCAAGCTGGAAACCCAGTATCGCGGAGGCGGCGGCGGCGAAGGCGGTTCGCCGGCACAGAACAGTTCCGATATCACCATCTGGGCAGACGAACAGACCAATGCACTGGTGATCACCGCGCCACCGAAAGTCATGCGCTCAATGATGGCAGTCATAGACAGGCTGGATATTCGCCGCGCGCAGGTGCTGGTCGAAGCGATCATTGTGGAAATTACGGGAGGACTTACCGAC
>JAUIEY010000179.1 GCA_030429685.1 Gammaproteobacteria bacterium | reverse complement strand
GCGCTCAAACCAGGCGCGTCCGAGCTCGGGTTTGCCGCCCAGCGATTCCGGCCGCAGCGTATTGAGAATCCCCAGGTACATGCAGGCGCTGGGCGCCAGATCGCCGGGCTCCAGCAGCATCACCTGATTCAGGGCGACCTCGACGCGTGGCAAAGCCGCCAGCGCCTTGAAATCGTCACTGTTGGTGCGGATCCAGGC
This sequence comes from Gammaproteobacteria bacterium, assembly GCA_030429685.1. Classification (GTDB taxonomy): domain Bacteria; phylum Pseudomonadota; class Gammaproteobacteria; order Steroidobacterales. Next base: position 4,211 of record JAUIEY010000179.1, on the reverse strand, counting down.
GAGCGTTGACACCGCGTAGCTGTACAACGCCTCGGTCGCATCGTCGTCCAGTTCCTCGACGATCATGACAAAGTTGCTGTGGGGCAGCCCCTGCAAATCACACGCGGAATCATCGGCGGCACACAATGCCCGCCGCCCGTAGTCACGCGCTCGCGCCGTCAGGCGCCGGGCGCGGCGCGGGTCCGGGACAAGCGCTGCACCGTAGGCGGCATAGAGCTGAGCTGCCGCGTTGAGCGTAGCGGGATTGTCGGGGTCGGCCTCTACCAGGCTGTCGAGCAACAGCAGGTACGACGGCAATCCTTCGCGCACGAGTTGCGGATCGTCCTGGTTCAGAATGGCAGCCGACAGATTTTCCGCCATACCGGAGGAAATACTGGACAAAGCCACACCACAGCCCGTGGCGCTCAGCACTGTCAGCAGTGCGCCGGCGATGGCAGTCATGCGGCGCAGCAGCGCCATGGCTTAGATCTTTTCTTTGATGCGAGCCGATTTACCGCTGCGTTCACGCAGGTAGTAAAGCTTGGCGCGTCGCACATCACCGCGGCGCTTGACCTCGATACCGCCTACGGCCGGGCTGTAGGTCTGAAATACGCGTTCCACGCCTTCACCATGGGAAATCTTGCGCACGGTGAATGCGGAATTCAGGCCACGATTGCGCTTGGCAATAACCACACCTTCGAAAGCCTGCAAACGCTCGCGATCACCCTCGCGCACCCGCACCTGAACCACCACGGTATCGCCGGGGCCGAAATCCGGCACTTCCCGGTCCATCTGTGCCTGCTCGAGTTCCTGAATAATCTTGCTCATCTTTCTGTCGTCCTGTCCCGAATTTGCGACTCTGGCCGGCGCGTCAGTCGCCGCCCGCCTTTTGTTCGGCGAGAAACTCTTCAATTAATTGCCGTTCTTCAGCCGTCAGCTCACGTCCCGCCAGTAACTCGGGGCGGCGCTGCCAGGTCCTGCCCAGTGACTGCTTAAGCCGCCAGCGGGCAATGTCCGCATGGTTGCCTGTCAGCAACTCGGCGGGCACCTGCCTGCCGTCCACAATTTCCGGCCGCGTGTAATGCGGACAGTCCAGCAGTTCATCGCTGAACGAATCCTGCTGCGCCGACAAGGCATCACCCAGCACCCCGGGCAACAGCCGCAGCACCGCATCCAATACCACCAGCGCTGCCGGCTCACCGCCGCTGATGACGTAGTCACCCACTGACAATTCCATGTCAGCGCAGGCTTCTACGAGGCGCTCATCAAAACCTTCGTAGCGGCCACAGACCAGCGCCAGTCCCGGCAATTCCGCCAGCTCGCGAGCCACGGTTTGATTAAACAATCGCCCCTGCGGCGTTAAAAACACCACTTTTGCGCCCGCCGGCAGCTGCTCGCGCGCTTGCGCCACCGCTGCCGCCGTCGGCTCAACCTTGAGCACCATGCCCGGTCCGCCGCCATACGGCCGATCATCGACTGTCTGATGCACATCCGTCGTGAAATCACGCGGATTGATGCACCCCAGACTGGCGATACCGTTGTCCAGCGCCCTGCCTGTGACTCCCCAGGCAGCAGCATCCCGAATCATTTCGGGAAACAGGCTGATCACTTTAACGTCCATATACCTTGCCGGCCGCAGGAACGTGCATCTTGCCTGTCACTTACTCTTCAGCTTCTTCCCAGTCGATCTTGATGCTCCCGGCATCCAGATCAACCGCAATGACTGTCTGGTGCATGATGAACGGGACGAGCCTGCGCCCGACGGCGCCGTCACCCTCGATCACCATGACGTCCGCAGAACCGGTCTCCAGCATGCGGTCGACCCGGCCCAGCTTTTCACCGTCACGGTTGCAGACCTGCAGGCCTTCCAGATCGGTCCAGTAATAATGACCCTCATCCGGTTCCGGCAGGCAGCCCCGTGCCACTGCAATCTCGAGGCCTTTCAATGCTTCGGCTGCATTGCGGTCCGGAACACCATCCAGTTTCGCTACCCAGCCCTTGCCATGCGATTTGTTGTCCAGCACGCCAACCGTTCGCGTCGGCCGCTTACCCTGAGCGTCGCGCAATACCCACGGAGCGTATGCAAAGACATTTTGTTGCGGGTCAGTAAATGATGTCACTCTGACCCAGCCCTTGATTCCGTAAGGACCGGCAATGCGGCCAACCGGAATCAGGGTGTCTGCTGCACTCATGCTGCCTCAGGCAGCCACATCCTGTGCTTTGCGATAACCCTTCAGCAGTTTGCTGACACGGTCTGACGGCTGCGCGCCCTGGCCAAGCCAATAGTCGATACGCGGCAGGTCAACCCGCAATTCGTCTTTGGCATCGACTGCAATCGGGTTGAAATAGCCCAGCCGCTCGATGTAACGGCCATCGCGCTTATTGCGCTGATCCGCAACCACGATGTGATAGAACGGCCTTTTCTTCGCGCCGCCGCGGGCCAAACGGATGGTTACCATCTGTTATTACCTCAAAAATATTCGCTGATTCTGGTGCCTCCGCGCTCGCGCCTGGTCAGGCGCAATCACGGGGCAATAAAAAAACTCGGCGGAACCGCGGTTCCGCCGATATTTGCAAGACGGGGATTTTACTTGAAAAACCCTGAATGTGAAGCACTTGGTGCAGTGCGACATAATAGCGCCGTCACTGCCACCTGCCGCGCCCGCCGGCGGGCTGCCTAGCGCTGCGGCAAGCCACCCAGGCCGCGCAGCATCTTGCTCATGCCCCCCTTGCCCATCTTTTTCATGGTTTTCTGCATTTGCAGGTGCTGCTTTAGCAGCCGATTGACGTCCTGTATCTGCAGTCCAGCGCCCGCCGCAATGCGCTTTTTGCGCGACCCGTTGATGGATTTGGGAAAGCGCCGTTCGGCAGGCGTCATGGAGTTGATGATCGCCACCTGGCGTCTGAGCATACGATTGTCAATGGACTGGGCAATCTGACCCGGGTCAATATTGCCGGGCAACGGCAGTTTTTCCAGCATGCCCTGCATGTCGCCCATATTGAGCATCTGGCTCAGTTGCTCACGCATGTCGGTCAGATCGAAGCTTTTGCCGCTGCGGATTTTACCGGCCAGCTTCGCTGCCTTGTCGCGATCAACTTTTTGCTCAACCTCTTCCACCAGGCTGAGCACGTCCCCCATCCCGAGAATCCGGTTGGCCATGCGCTCAGGGTGAAACACCTCGAGACTCTCGATACCTTCGCCGGTACCCAGAAATTTTATGGCGGCGCCGGTAACTTCACGTACCGACAGCGCGACACCGCCGCGGGCGTCTCCATCGGCCTTGGTCAGCACCACCCCGGTCAGGGCAAGCGCCGCGCCGAAAGCCTGCGCAGCATTAACAGCATCCTGTCCGGCCATGCTGTCCACTACGAACAGGGTTTCAGCAGGCTGCGTGGCAGCCTGCAGTGCACGCAACTCATCAAGCAACTCGTCTTCGAGGCGGGTGCGGCCGGCGGTATCGAGAATCAGCACGTCGATCATGTTCTTGCGTGCTTCGGTCAGCGCATGTGCGGCAATTTCGAGCGGTGTCTGCTCTGCAGTAAACGGCACAAAGGGCACATCCGCCCGCGCTGCCAGTTGCTGTAGCTGCAGCATAGCGGCGGGCCGCCGCGTATCCAGACTAGCCAGCATGGCGCGTTTGCCGGCCTTGCGCTGCAGCCACAATGCAAGCTTGGCGGCCGTGGTGGTCTTACCCGCACCCTGCAGGCCGGCCAGCAAAAGAACCGCCGGCGGCTGCGCACGAAATTCCAGTTCAGCCGTTGCGCCGCCCAGTGTGCGCGCCAGTTCCTGGCTGAGGATGCGCACAAATACCTGACCCGGCTGCAGACTGCGGGCCACTTCAGCACCAACCGCCCGCTCCCGAACCCTGGCAATCAGGCTCTTGACCACCGGTACGGCAACGTCAGCTTCAAGCAGCGCCATGCGCACGTCGCGCACCGCACCCTTGATATTGTCATCCGTCAGTCGGCCGCGGCCGCGCAAACTTCCGGCCACGTCCCGCAGGCGCGCACTCAATCCGTCAAACATATACAAACTTCCTCAGAGCAATCCCGCTCACCGCCTCGCCAACGGCATCACGGGACACGGACGGGCATTGTAACCCTGAAATATGCCGGGTTTGCTTGACGCAATCGGGCGCTTTGGCGACCATTCACAGGTGTTTGCTATCGGAGACTCACTCTCTTGAGTGATGACATACCCCTTTGGGTTCTGTTCGGTACCCTGTTTTTTC
>JAUIEY010000178.1 GCA_030429685.1 Gammaproteobacteria bacterium | reverse complement strand
CCGGCAGGCTGTGCTGTTCGATCTGCCGGCGCGGCGCTTTTACATCTTTGGCCTGACCTTCTGGCCGCAGGATTTCGTCTACATGGCCTGGCTGCTGATTATTGCCGGCGTAGCGTTGTTCTTTTTCACCGCACTGGCCGGACGAATCTGGTGCGGATATGCGTGCCCGCAGACCGTGTGGACCAACGCCTTTGTGTGGATGGAACGGCTAACCGAAGGCAAGCGTTCAAAACGCATAAAACTCGATAAGGCACCCTGGAACCGTGAAAAGATTTTGCGCAAAGGCGCCAAACAGTTTCTCTGGATCAGCTTTGCCTTGTGGACCGGGTTTATTTTTGTCGGCTATTTCACGCCGGTGCGGGAACTGGCGCCCAAGGTGGCAACTTTCACCACCGGCGGCTGGGAGACCTTCTGGATTCTGTTCTACAGTTTCGCGACCTATGGCAACGCCGGTTTCATGCGCGAGCAGGTCTGCAAGTACATGTGCCCCTATGCGCGCTTCCAGAGCGCCATGTTCGACCGCGACAGCCTTATTGTTTCCTACGATGCAGCGCGCGGCGAACCCCGCGGCAGTCGCAGTCGCAAAAACGGCAAGGGCGAGCGCAACCTGGGCGACTGCATAGACTGCACCTTATGCGTGCAGGTCTGCCCTACCGGCATCGATATCCGGGAAGGCCTGCAATACGAGTGCATCGCCTGCGCGGCCTGTGTCGATGCCTGTGACGGCGTCATGGACAAGATGGGCTACCCGCGCGGGCTGATACGCTACACCACCGAAAACGCACTGGAAAACAAAAAAACCCGCATACTGCGTCCGCGCACAATAATTTACGGTACTTTGCTGGTGCTGCTGCTGGTTGGCCTCGCCGGCGCACTGTCAAACCGGCAGGAACTGCGGCTCGATGTGCTGCGTGACCGCAATGCGCTGTACCGCGAACTGGCGGACGGGCGCATTGAAAACGTCTACACTCTTAAGTTAACCAACAAGAGTGACCGCGACCATCTGATTCGCCTCGAAGTGTCCGGATTGCCCGGACTGAGCGTTGACGAATCCACAGCTACCTTTACGGCCAAAGCAGGAGAACTGACTGTCATCGCAGCGCGGGTTGAAGCCGATCCCGAACAGGCCGACGGCGGCGGCCATCCGATCAGCTTTACCGTGGGATCGGCAAACGCACCGGACATTACGGCGCAATCGAAATCGCGTTTCTTTTTGCCGCTGGAATAGCAGCCATAGCGACCAGGGATTAACATGAATAGCCGACCGGACGACATCGCAGCAGACAACGCCTGGCATCGTCAACCGACAGTGTGGATTGTGCTGGGCGTGCTGGCCTTTACCATCATTTCCAGTTTCATCCTGCTGTTTCTGGCTGCCAACAACCCTCCGGATCTGATCGAACGCAACCCGGCACCGGCCGCCGCACCTGCCGGGGCGCAGGAATAAAATGGCTGTGTCGGCCACAGTCGACGCTTTGCCGCCACCGCAAAACTGGGAGGTCTTTGAACGTCCCGCGATTATGCGCGAGTTCGTGCGCACGGCCGATGATGGCAGCCTGATAGCCGATTTGCTGGTGCATGGCGTAACCTGCGCCGCCTGCACCTGGTCCATAGAGACCACGCTGAACCGGATGGACGGCGTGATTTCTATTGAAGTCAATCCGGTGACAACCCGCGCGGAACTGCGCTGGAACCCGGACAAGATTCGGCTCGCGGATTTGTTACGCACCATCAGCGAACTGAACTTCCGGCCGATGCCGTTCACGGACAAAGCCACCCAGGATGCCGCCGAACAGAATCGTCGCGTCGCGCTGCGTCGCCTGCTGGTAGCGGGACTCGGCATGATGCAGGTGACCAGTTATGCCGTCGCCATGTATGCCGGTGCCTTTCAGGGTATGGATCCGGAAATCGAATATTTTCTGCGCCTGATCAGCCTGCTGGTGGCCACACCCATCGTGTTTTATTCCGGGGCGCCATTTTTCCAGGGTGCCTGGCGCAGTCTGCAAACCCGGCATCCGGGCATGGACCTGCCGGTCGCACTGGCAATAGGTGGCGCCTGGCTGGCCAGTGTCTGGAATACCTGGACTAACGGTGGCGAAGTGTATTTCGACTCCGCCACCATGTTCGTGTTCTTTCTGTCCGGCACGCGCTATCTCGAAGCGGCCGGGCGCTATCGCGCGCTGGACCTGACTCATGCGCTGGCCCAGCAATTACCCTGCACCGCTTTGCGTCTGACCAGTGACGGTCAGGAGGAAATCGGGGTCATGGAACTGGAATCCGGCGATCGCGTGTGCGTTCCGGCCGGGGTGGCTTTTCCGGCTGACGGAGTACTATGCACGGCGAATGCGCGAATTGACGAATCCATGCTTACCGGGGAATCCCTGCCGGTAGCCCGACAACGCGGCGACAGCGTCATCGCCGGCACCGTAAACACCGGCGACAGTGCCGAAATCCGCGTACAAAAAACCGGTCCCGACACAGTGCTGGCGCAGATTGGCAGGCTGGTGACCCGGGCCGGGCGCGACCGTCCACAACTGGTAGAACTGACCGACCGTATCGCCTCGGTGTTCGTCAGCGCAGTGATTATCGTGGCATGCCTGACGGCTATGGTGTGGTGGCAACTGGATGCCGACCGGGTTTTCTCAGTGGTTTTGAGCGTATTGGTGGTTACCTGTCCGTGCGCTCTCGCACTGGCCACGCCGGCAGCATTTACCGTAGCCACCAGCAGACTGGCGCGCGACGGTTTTCTGGTGCGCCGCGCAGGGTCCCTGCAGCGGCTGGCGGGCGTTGACCGTATCGTGCTCGACAAGACCGGCACGCTGACCGACAACAACCTGCGCATAAGCAGCATCGCAACCCGCAGCGGTGTGCATGAGAGCGACGCGCGAGAACTGGCCGCGGCTCTGGAGGCTGGTTCGGCACACCCTATCGCGCGGGCGTTTCGCAGTTCCGGCTCTGCCCGCACGGCAACGCAGGTCATCACAACAGCCGGCGGCGGTCTGCAAGGCAGCATAGACGGGCATACCTACCGGATTGGCAATTTGCGCTTTGTCGGCGAGAACTGGGGTACCGGCGACGAATTCGGCCTGGTAACCGATGCCGAGAGTCGGCGGATATACCTGGCTGATAAGCAGGGTCTGCTGGCCCGTTTCGATATCGAAGAAAATCTTCGCGTGGGTGCCGGCAGTATGATTGCGGCACTCAAGGCCAGCGGGATCGAGGCAATTATTGCCAGCGGCGATCAACCCGGTCCCGTTGCCGTACTCGCCGCTAAACTCGGCGAGGTTGACTGGCAGGCCGGCATGTTGCCCGAGGACAAACTGCAGCTAGTGCGCGAACTGCAGGCGCAACAACACAAGGTGGCGGCCGTCGGTGACGGTATCAATGATTCGCCGGTGCTGGCCGGTGCCGACGTCTCCATTGCCATGGGCAGTGGCACCTCCATCGCCCAGCATTCGGCCGACTGCGTCTGGCTCGGCAGCCGGCTGGACGGTCTGGAGAATGCCTTTGCCATCGCGCGTCAGACCATGCGAGTGGTCAGGCAGAACCTGGCCTGGGCGTTGGGCTATAACCTGCTGGCGGTTCCGCTGGCGGTTACCGGCAACATTGAACCGTGGATGGCCGCACTGGGCATGTCATTGAGTTCCGTGGTAGTCATGCTAAACGCACTGCGCCTCGGCAGAAGTCGCCGGCAGCCGGGAACAGCGACCGATCCGCTGCCGGCTGCGGCTGCTACCGACAGCGCGATGGCCGCGCCAACCAGCGCGTGCTGCACTAAAGCAACGGCTCAGTAACTGCCCGTGGAAATCATTTTCATCCTGATTCCACTAGGGCTGATACTGCTGGCGCTGGCGGTGGCAGCATTTTTCTGGGCAGTGCGCTCTGGTCAGTTTGATGACCTGGAATCGCCGGCCTGGCGCATCGTACTCGACGACGACCGCGCACCACCAGCCGATTCCCGCGACAGCAATAGCTCACAGGAAGGTTAGCCCTCCTGCCAGGCAGGCCCGTGGTGACGGGCAATGTGTGTCCAGCGTCACAGTAATACCCGCGCTGCAATGACAAAGTACGTGTACCACACGGAGCTTTGCTGCAGCATGCCAAGAACACGCGCTGAAGACACCCAAATGGGGACACTGAGCGATCTCGCCGAAGGTCCGGCCTGGACCGAGGGCGAGCAGCTGCGCATTGCTTTCGAAAACCTCACTCCCGCTCTCGCCAGCAGTATCTTTACCGCCTTTGTCATTGTCGTGCTGCTGTGGCCGGTGGCGCAAAGCGAGGCGCTCATACTCTGGCTGGGCGCATTATCTTCGCTCACCCTGCTGCGCCTGATGCTGCAACAGCAATATCAACGCAGTGAAAAAAACGCCGAGATGTTTATGCGCTGGAAACGTGGCTATTGCGGCGCGACGTTTTCAGCCGGCGTAGCCTGGGGTTG
>JAUIEY010000177.1 GCA_030429685.1 Gammaproteobacteria bacterium | reverse complement strand
TGGCCGCTATCGCCGGCACCCGGGGCTTAAGAACGGGTCCGGTCACTTCCGCGGTGGCAAAATGGCCGCTCCACATCAACAGGCCGTTGCCGCCTTCCAGCGCGCGCTGCACATGTTCCATGCCTTGCAGCTTAACCAGGCGTGACAGTTCGGTATCGCTGGCCCACCATGCCAGGCCGAGTTCGATCACGCCCATGCCGAGCGATTCAAAATGGCGCATGGCGAGCTGCTCGCGCTCAGTCTCGCTGAGTTCAGGAAAGCACAACGCCAGGTTGGTGCCGACGACTTTGCGCCGCTTGCTGACCAGCCGGCCGGCCAGCCGCCCCAGGCCGCGTCCCACCGCCATGCGGCTGCGTTGCGGCAGGCAGACGATCAGGCGCAGCAGTGCAACGCCCAGCCAGGTGGGCCAGTAGCGCGGGGTCCAGAAGGTATACAGTGGTTTGCGGCCCGTCTGCATGGTGAATGCTATTTGTGAACACCTGCCTTGAAGAATGACCTCAAATGGTAGACATTTGTGATGTTCCTGTCGCCTGCAACGAACGGACTCGGAGTAAGTGTTGATCAGATGGAATGGTATTGCCGGAATCACGCTGATGCTGCTGACCCTGTCAGCGGGTGGCGCGGCGCTGGCTGCCAGCGAATCTGCTCCGGCTGAGCATCACTTTGCAAGACCGGCGGTGCTGGAGCCGGATATCCGCTTCTGGCGCAAAGTGTTCACCGAAATTGATTCCGAACAGGCCTTTTTGCATGACAGCCGGCATCTGAACGTAATTTATGAGACCGTGCAGTTGCCGCCCGGTGCCAGAGCGCGAGACCGGCGGCGGATTGCCGATCAGGTGCGCGATCGTTACCGCAAGACGCTGGAGTTGCTGGCTACCGGCAAACGCGAAGGTCTGGATGCCGAACAACGACGCATTCTTGAGCTGTGGCCGGCAGATATCAGCAATGCTGAACTCAAGGAAGCTGCCAAGCGCATACGTTTCCAGCAGGGTCTGGCTGATGATTTTCGCGCCGGTTTGCGCCGCGCCGGTGCCTGGCAGCCGCATATTAAAGAGCAGCTCGCCAAACATGGGGTGCCGCTGGGGCTTGCGGCATTGCCGCACGTGGAGTCTTCGTTCAATCCTGTGGCCCGCTCGCACGTCGGGGCAGCCGGTTTGTGGCAGTTCACCCGCACGACCGGGCGGCGCTTCATGCAGATCGATCATGTCATGGACGAACGGCGCGACCCCTTCCGCTCCAGTGAGGCGGCCGCGAAGTTGCTGGCTTATAACTACTCGGTGCTGCAGTCATGGCCGCTGGCCATCACCGCCTATAACCATGGTGTTGCCGGGATGCGGCGTGCCATCAGGCAACTGGATACCGAAGACATCGGCGTGATCAACCGTGAGTATCAGGGCCGCACCTTTGGCTTTGCGTCGCGCAATTTTTATGTGGCTTTTCTGGCGGCGCTGGAAGTCGAGCGCGATGCTGTGCACTATTTTGGCTCGCTGGAAAGCGATGCCGTGCGCGATGATGTCGTACTCACAGTGCCGCGCTTTGTGCCCGCGCGCACGCTCGCCAAGGCCGCTGGTGTAAGTCTGAAAGAATTGCGCGCGCATAACCCGGCGCTGCTGCAACCGGTCTGGGATGGCACCAAGTATGTGCCGCGCAATGCAGAGCTGCGCATTCCCGCGGTGCTGACCGACAAGGACGCACAAGCCATCGTGGCTGCCATACCGGCGTCGCAGCGCTTTTTGCGCCAGACGCCCGATCAGTTCCACAAAGTGCGGCGCGGCGAGGCCTTGTCGGTGATTGCGCGCCGCTACAATGTTTCGGTCAGTGAACTGGTTGCCCTGAACGGCCTGCAAAGTCGCCACAAAATTCGTATCGGGCAGACGCTGCGCTTGCCCTTTGCCGGAGTTTCCATACCGGAGGGTGCCGTGACCTACAAGGTGCGCCCGGGCGACAGCCTGAGCATCATTGCCCGCGACGCCGGCGTAAGTCAGCAACGCCTGATGGAGCTGAACGGCCTGAAAAACAAGCACCGCATTTATGTTGGTCAGACGCTGTACCTGAAGCCGCCGGAGGATAAGCCGGCGGCCCGCGGTGCCGGCCGTGAAACCGTGTCGGTAAATCCGGTTTCCGGCAGCAAGGCGGAGGGAGCCTAGCCTTGTGCCGCTTGGCCGTGCTGCTGACCGGCCTGTTGCTGGCGTTTTCTGTCAGCACCGCCGAACTGGTCGCCGATCGGGTGCTGGTGCGCAAGGCGGAACGCAAGCTTTACCTGATCAGGGATGGCGCGGTCATGCGCAGTTTTGATATTGCGCTTGGACTGATGCCGGAAGGGCATAAACAGCGGGAGGGTGATTTTCGCACGCCCGAAGGGGACTATCTGCTGACCAGCCGGCTATACGATTCGGACTATTTTCTTGCTATTCAGGTGTCCTATCCGAACCGCTCGGATGTCGCCCGGGCTGCGCGCCAGGGTGTTGCACCCGGCGGCCAGATCATGATTCACGGTCAGCCCGATGAACCCAGCAAGTCGGCGGCATACTATGCAAATTATGACTGGACCGATGGGTGCATTGCCGTCTCCAATGCGGCCATGGTGGATATCTGGCAACTCACCAAGCCCGATACACCCATAACCATTGAGCCCTGAGTCCCGCCCGGTGTCATGCGGGCTGCAGATTCTTCCTGTATAAGCGTCATTATGGAACGCGACCAAGAGTTCTTCGTTGAGGTGATGCCCGAGGGCAGCCTTGAGGTGCTGTCCCGCAAAGAAGCGGAGCTGTTGCAGCACGCCGGTGCGGGCGGTTTGCAGCCTTTGTTGCGCCGTTGTGCGCTGGCGGTACTCAACTGGGGCAGCGAAACCGACAGCGCCAAGGAAGTTCTGGAGAGCTTCCGTGATTTTGAGTTGCGCATACTGCAACAGAACCACGGTGTTACGCTCGGCCTGAAAAACGCGCCGGCCAGCGCATTTGTTGACGGCGAAATGGTGCGGGGTATCCGTGAACTGTTGTTTGCAGTGCTGCGGGACATTGTCTTTATCCATGAAGTCAGGACGCACGGGCGCAGCAGTGAAGCCGTCGGCGCAGATGCTACGGAACTCGTGTTCGATATGTTGCGCAATGCCAATGTGCTGCGCTACGGGCTGGAGCCGGACATCGTCGTCTGCTGGGGTGGGCACGCGATCAGTCGCGAAGAGTATGACTACACCAAGGTAGTCGGCTACGAACTTGGTCTGCGTGGTCTGAATGTCTGCACCGGCTGCGGGCCCGGCGCGATGAAGGGCCCCATGAAAGGGGCCACCATCGGCCATTCCAAGCAACGTATCAGCAACGGTCGTTATATCGGCCTGACCGAGCCGGGCATTATTGCCGCCGAACCGCCCAACCCCATCGTCAGCGAGCTGGTGGTGTTACCGGATATGGAGAAACGGCTGGAGGCATTCGTGCGCATTGCCCACAGCATTGTTGTGTTTCCGGGTGGCGTCGGCACGCTGGAAGAGATTCTTTATCTGCTGGGCATATTTCTGCATCCCGACAACCAGGACGTGCCGTTGCCGCTGATACTGACCGGGCCGGCATCCTCCGCCGACTACTTTGCCATGGTGGACGAGTTCATCGTTGCGGTATTCGGCGAGTCTGCCCGCGATCACTACCGGATCATTATTGATCAGCCGGTTGAGGTAGCGCGCCAGGTGCGCGCGGGCGTGGAGACCGTGCATGCTTATCGCAACAGCATTCGGGACGCCTGGTTCTTTAACTGGCAGCTGCGCGTGCCGGAGGATTTTCAGCGACCGTTCACCGCAACCCATGCCAGCATGGCCAATCTGCGTATCCAGCCCGATATGCCCGTGCATGAGCTGGCCGCTAACCTGCGCCGGGCTTTTTCCGGCATTGTGGCCGGCAATATCCGCGAAGAGGGCATCCAGGCCATTGAAGATCAGGGTCCGTTCGAGATCCACGGTGACAGCGGCCTGATGGCCAGGCTCGACAAACTGCTGGCAACCTGTGTTGCCGAAGGCCGCATGCGTCTGCCGGGCAAGCCGTACGAACCCTGTTACCGGGTCGTTCAGCATCCACAGATGTAACATAATTTTATTAATAATCAGTAGGTTAAATGCTTCCGCCTGTGAAGCAGTTCCTCGTCCGCTTATGACAGCCTCGCTACCATTTATCGCGACTATTGGACAAGGACAGACCAATGAGCGATGCAAAACTAAACGGATTTTCGAGCCGTCTGGCGACGAAATACGAACAACAATTATCGCGTAACACCGGCGGCACTGCTGTGGCGGAGGAATCCTCGCAGGCATCATCGTCGCAGGTTGGCAGCTGGGATGCTTACAAGAACTGGCTGACCAAGGTACAGGCACCCGACCAGAAGCGCAGTCTGCCGGACCCGGCATTATTCAGTTTTAAGGGTTACCGCAGCTGGGCAGAAAAGGTGCGCCGTGACTGGGACTCGGAAGAGGATTAGCCACTAACCCGCGCTAGCGC
>JAUIEY010000004.1 GCA_030429685.1 Gammaproteobacteria bacterium | reverse complement strand
CGCCGGAGTTCTCGACGCCCATGCCGGAAAACCATTCCGGACCGTTACGCAGAATGGCCGGCACCGAAGCGTAACTCTGCGTGTTGTTTACCGTGGTCGGCTTGCCATACAGACCGAAGTTAGCGGGAAACGGCGGCTTGAATCGCGGCCGGCCGGGCTTACCTTCCAGGGATTCGATCAGCCCGGTTTCCTCACCACATATGTAAGCACCGGCGCCGACAAATGTGTGCAGGTCAAAATCGATGCCGGAATTGCGGATGTTCTTACCCAGCAGGCCGGCTTCATAGGCTTCCCTGACTGCCGCCTCGAAACGCGGCACAGGCTCATCCATGAATTCACCGCGGATGTAGTTGTATCCCACGGTGGCGCCCATTGCGAAACCGCCAATGGCCATACCTTCGACCAATGCATGCGGGTTGTAACGCAGAATGTCACGATCGTGGCAGGTGCCCGGCTCGCTTTCATCCGAGTTGCACACCGCATATTTCTGTATCGACGGGTCTTTGGGCATAAAGCTCCACTTCAGCCCGGTCGGAAACCCGGCGCCACCGCGCCCGCGCAGTCCCGACGCTTTCACCTTGTCAATAATGGTCTCAACGTCAAGCTTGCCTGCCAGCACCTCTTCCCACACCTGATAACCGCCAATGGCGCGATAAGCAGCCAGCGTCCACGGTTCCGGGTTCTGGCCATCTTCGCCCATAGTCGCAAGACAAACCTGATTGCGCGGATAATCCATCAGCTATTCCAACTCATCCAGGATCTCATCCACTTTTTCCGGCGTGAGATTCTCGTAAAACCTGTGGTTCACCATCATCATCGGCGCGCCGGTGCAGGCCGCCAGACATTCCTCCTCAACCTTGAGGAATACTTTGCCGTCAGCGGTGCTCTCACCTGTTTTGATGCCATATTTATTTTCGATGTGAGCAACAATGCCGTCACTGCCGCGCAACATGCATGACACGTTTGTGCATACAGACACGCAATGCCGGCCGACCGCTTCCGTCTCGAACATGGAGTAAAAAGTAGCCACCTCGTAGACCTGCACAGGTTCCAGGCTCAGATATTCCGCAACGGCGTCCATCAGCGCCTGCGTGAGATACCCCTGGTTTTCATGCTGCACGATATGCAGTGCTGCGATGACAGCCGACCGCTGCCTGTTTTGCGGAAATCTGGCGATCCAATGATCAATTTCCTCGCGCGCGTGATCACTCAACTGTGTTTTCAATTCAGTATTCATGGCAACTAGCGGTCTATCTCTCCGAACACCACGTCCTGTGTGCCGATAACGGCAACCACATCGGCCAGCATGTGCCCTTCGACCATTTCGTTCATGGCCGACAGGTGCGCGAAACCCGGTGCCCGGACCTTGAGACGGTAGGGTTTGTTGGCGCCGTCAGAGATCAGGTAGACGCCGAACTCACCTTTGGGATGCTCGACCGCAGCATAGGCTTCGCCGGCCGGCACGTTGTAACCTTCCGTGAACAACTTGAAGTGGTGAATCAGCGATTCCATATCGCCTTTCATTTCGGCGCGGGTTGGCGGAACCAATTTGTGGTCGTCTGCCATCACGGGACCCGGATTGTCTTTCAGCCACTGTATGCACTGCTTGATGATCCGGTTCGATTGACGCAGTTCCTCGACACGCACCAGGTAGCGATCGTAACAATCGCCATTCACGCCAACAGGAATATCGAAATCCATAGCGGCATAAACTTCATAGGGCTGCTTTTTACGCAAGTCCCAGGGAATGCCCGAACCGCGTATCATCGGCCCGGTAAAACCAAGTGCCTTGGCGCGCTCCGGTGATACCACGCCAATGTTTACGGTGCGCTGCTTCCAGATGCGATTGTCGGTCAGCAAAGTCTCGTATTCATCCACCCGGGCCGGAAAACGGTTGGTGAAATCTTCGATGAAATCCAGGAGCGTGCCTTCGCGTGCTTCGTTCATGCGCGCAACATCTTTTTCGTCGTGCCATTTTGACGGCTGATATCGCGGCATGGTGTCCGGCAGATCACGATACACGCCCCCCGGACGATAATAGGTTGCATGCATGCGGGTACCGGACACCGCTTCGTAGCAATCCATCAGGTCCTCGCGCTCCCGGAAGCAATACAGGAACATGGTCATAGCGCCGATATCCAGACCATGCGCACCCAGCCACATCAGGTGGTTCAGAATTCGGGTGATCTCGTCGAACATGACGCGGATGTATTGCGCCCTGACGGGCACCTGCGCCCCGAGCAGTTTTTCTATGGCCAGCACGTAACCATGCTCATTGCACATCATGGACACATAGTCGAGCCGGTCCATGTAGCCGATGCTCTGGTTATACGGTTTGCTTTCCGCCAGCTTCTCGGTGGCCCGGTGCAGCAGCCCGATATGGGGGTCAGCTTTCTGGATGGTTTCGCCGTCCATTTCCAGGATCAGGCGCAATACACCATGCGCCGCCGGATGCTGCGGGCCGAAATTCAAGGTGAAATTCTGAAACTCAGCTGCCATCGCCGGCCTCCTTGATATCGGGGCTGTAGCGATTGTCATCACGAATGGTACGCGGCACCAGCGTACGCGGCTCTATCTGCACCGGCTCGTAGACCACACGGCCCTGCTCCTCGTCGTAGCGAACCTCGACGTTGCCGCTTAACGGAAAATCCTTGCGGAAGGGATGACCAATAAAGCCGTAGTCCGTCAGAATGCGCCGCAGATCAGGATGGCCCTCAAACAGAATGCCGTAGAGGTCGAATGCCTCCCGCTCATACCAATTGGCAGACGGCCAGACATCGACCACCGATGGCACCACCGGGGGATTCTTTTCACCGGCATAAACACGCAGCCGAATGCGCGTGTTGTGCACAACTGACAGCAAGTGATATACGACCGCGAAGCGTTGCGGATCCCATGTCGCATCGGCATCCGGAACGATGACTTCGCGTTCCACGCCACGGCTGAATCCGCCGGAACTGGCGCTGCGGGTCTGCCATTCGCTTTCACCGTATTGCAGGTAGTCAACTCCGCACAGGTCGATCAGGGTTTCGAAAGCAAATTCAGACTCGTCGCGCAATGCTCCGCCCGTTGCAATCAGATCTGCCTTATCGAGCTCAAAAGTCAACTCGCCGCAGGTGGATTGCACCGGATGCAAGGTTTCGCCGAAACGCGCTGCAATGCTGGCTGCCAGAGCCTGATAACGCTTACTCAGTGTCACTATCGTTTACCGGGCTATGGTGCTTTCGCGGCGAATCTTGTTCTGCAACTGGATAATGCCGTAAAGCAAGGCCTCCGCAGTGGGCGGACATCCAGGTACGTAAACGTCAACCGGAACAATCCGGTCGCAGCCGCGCACAACAGAATAGGAATAGTGGTAGTAGCCACCACCGTTGGCGCATGACCCCATCGAAATAACCCAGCGCGGCTCGGTCATTTGATCGTAGACCTTGCGCAACGCCGGCGCCATTTTGTTGCACAAAGTTCCTGCCACAATCATGACGTCGGATTGGCGTGGACTGGGTCGGAAAATGACGCCGAAGCGATCAAGATCGTAGCGGGCGGCGCCGGCCTGCATCATTTCCACTGCGCAGCAGGCAAGCCCGAAAGTCATCGGCCACATGGAGCCGGTACGCGCCCATTTGGCGACCGGGCTTTCGGTGGCCCAGTCAATCAAGTGGCCGAGCTTGGTGACAACAAAGCCTTCCTGCTTGTGGGTGGTTTCAAGGTCAGCCGGCAGAGTTTCGGTCAGTCCCATTCGAGCGCACCCTTCTTCCATTCATAGATAAAGCCGACCACCAGTACCAGCAGGAAAATACCCATGGCAACCAGCCCGAACAGGCCGATGGCATCCAGCGAGATCGCCCAGGGGAACAGGAAGGCAATTTCCAGGTCAAAAATAATGAACAGGATGGCGACGAGGTAGTAACGCACATCAAACTTCATGCGCGAATCGTCGAAGGCTTCAAAACCACACTCGTACTGCGACAGCTTTTCGGCGTCCTTGGAACCTCGTCCCAGCGTAAAACCAAGCGCCAGCAACACGAGCCCGATGACCGTGGCAATGCCAAGGAACATCAGGGCCGGTACGTAATTTTGAACCAACATGATTCTATCCGTAATAAATGGTGCCGATGGCCGGACTCGAACCGGCACGGCTCGCGCCACTGCCCCCTCAAGACAGCGTGTCTACCAATTCCACCACATCGGCATGAGCAGAAACCTTATTGCGCGGGTTCCTGTTGTTCCGTAGCAGGTACGCCAGGCGCAGCTGCATCTGTCTCAAGTTCAGGCAAAGCGGGCAATTCAAAATCCCCGGCGTCACCATCGTCACCAGCCGGAAGGGCGACGCTTTCTTCCTGCGGCGCCGAATCCAGCAGACTATTGACAACTTCCACGTCTCGATTGACGTACGCCAGCCCCAGGCTGGTGGCGAAAAAAGCCGCCGCCGCAATCGCCGTCGACCGGGACAGAAAATTGCCCGAGCCGCGTGCGCCAAAAACCGTGCCGGACGCGCCGGCGCCGAAACCTGCCCCGGCATCCGCGCCCTTGCCTTTTTGCAGCATTACCAGGCCAATAATGGCCGCTGCGATCAGCACATGGGCTACCAGTAAAAGAGTGTTGGCTGTATTCATATATCTTCTGCGTTTAAACTGCGGCGGCACGACAAATGGCGAGGAACTCGTCCGCATCAAGCGACGCCCCGCCAATCAAGCCACCGTCTATGTCCGGCATTGCAAACAACTCTGCAGCATTGCCGGCCTTGACGCTGCCGCCGTACAGCAGCCGCAAATCGGCGGCTATTTTAGCACTACGCTTGGCCGCCATCGCACGTAATGCCGCGTGAACTTCCTGCGCCTGCTCAGGGCTGGCGGTCTCGCCGGTGCCTATTGCCCAGACCGGCTCATAAGCCACCACCGCCTGACTGAAGGCTTCGATACCGACCGCATCCGCCACCGCGTTGAACTGACTGCCAATTACCGCCAGGGTGCTGTCAGCCTGACGCTCGTCCAGCGTCTCCCCGACACAGAGTATGGGAATCAGGTTATTTTCCTGTGCAGCCATAAACTTGCGCGCAATAGTTCCATCAGTTTCTCCAAGCAGTGCGCGCCGCTCGGAATGGCCGACGATGACGTATGCACAACCGCTGTCGACCAGCATCGCAGCGGATATTTCCCCGGTGTAAGCACCGCCGGCGGCAGTGTAGAGATCCTGGGCACCCAGCCTCACAGGCGCAGTGCCAATGGCGGCGGCGACTTCGGCAAGATAGACGTATGGCGGGCAGACCAGCACTTCCACGCCTTCCAGCCCCGCGACACCGGCCGCAACGCCCTGTGTGAGCGCAGCCACGCTGGCGCGTGTACCGTTCATTTTCCAGTTACCAGCCACCAGGGGTGTGCGCATAGCCGTTTATTCCGCAGCGTAATTACCAGCAAAAAAGCCGGCCCTGAACGGTCCGGCACTTGCGGGGCGGAAGGTTAGCCTTCCGACCGTTGAAAATCAATGCGTAACCACCGCAAATACGGCCTCAGGCCGCCGTTTTCACGGCCGCGGCAATGCGGTCGGCAACCTCACCCACCTCGGACTCGTTTTCCCCTTCCACCATGACCCGCACCACCGGTTCGGTGCCGGACGCCCGCAGCACCACCCGGCCGCGCTCGCCGAGCTGGGCCTCGACGGCCTGCACCGCCTCGCGAATGGGTCCGGCCTCCAGATCAGGCGTGGCAGCAACACGCACATTGACTAATGTCTGCGGGTAACGCGGCATACCGGACGCCAGCTCAGCCAGCGACCGGCCGGACTCCCGCAGCACCGTCAGTACCTGCAATGCGCTGACCAGACCGTCGCCGGTGGTGGTCTTATCCAGGCATAACAAATGCCCCGAGGTCTCGCCGCCCAGTATGCCGTCGTATTGTTGCAGCATTTCCAGCACATAGCGGTCGCCCACGTTGGCGCGCAGAAATTTGATACCGAGTTCACCCAGCGCCTTTTCCAGCCCCAGGTTACTCATCAGGGTGCCGACCACCGGACCGCTCAGTGTGCCCTGCCGGTTGCGTTCCGTCGCCAGCACATAAAGCAACTGGTCGCCGTCAACTATTGCCCCGTTGTGATCCACCATGACCAGCCGGTCGCCGTCGCCATCCAGCGCGATCCCGAGGTCCGCCTTGACGCCTTTGACAGTCGCCTGCAGCAGCTCCGGGTGGGTGGAACCACAATCTGCGTTAATGTTCTTGCCGTTCGGCGAGCAGCCGATCGGCACCAGGTCTGCGCCAAGCTCCGCCAGCACCCGCGGCGCCACTTTGTAGCCGGCGCCGTTGGAGCAGTCGATAACAATCTTCATGCCGTCCAGGCGCAGCTCGCTGTGCACGGTGGACAACGCAAACCATTGATACTGAACCCGGGCATTGTCGATGCGATGGGCTTTGCCAAGCAATTCCGAGGGCTTGGTAATGGCCGGCTCCAGCAGCTTTGCTTCTATAGCGTGCTCGATTTCATCTGACAATTTCCGGCCCTGACGATCAAAAAACTTGATGCCGTTATCCTGATAGGCATTGTGCGAAGCACTGATGACCACACCCAGATCTGCACCCAGCGATCGGGTCAGGTAGGCAATGCCCGGTGTCGGCAGCGGGCCAAGCAGCAGGACATCCATGCCTGCCGCGACGAAGCCCGCTTCCAGCGCCGATTCAAACATGTACCCGGAAACCCGGGTGTCCTTGCCGATAGCTACCGTACCGCCATTGGGAGCAAGCACGCGTGCCGCTGCACTGGCCAGGCGCAATGCAAACTCCGCGGTCAGCGGCTCCTCGCCCACGGTGCCGCGTATGCCGTCTGTACCGAAAAATTTTCGTGCCATGTCTGCTGTTTCCCGCAGTGTGTCAGTTCTAACCGACCTGACTATTTTCGTTGTTATAGAAAATCGATGTCGAGTGCCTGGCGAATTGTAAGCGCTTCAAGCGTCTCGCGAACATCGTGCACCCGCACAATATGCGCGCCTTTGGCAGCCGCATACAAGGCCAGCGTCACACTTCCACCAAGCCGCTCGCGCGCCTGCGTCGCAGGTTCCACTGCGGCCGCGTCGGCAAGGCCGGCATTTGCCATAAGCGCGGCAATCATGGATTTGCGTGACAATCCGACCAGGACCGGATAACCGCAGTCCACAATCCGTTCCAGGTTTCTTAGCAACGCGATATTGTGCTCCAGCGTTTTACCGAAACCGAAGCCCGGATCGATCACTATACGCTCGGCCGGAATGCCAGCATCCCGGCAAGCAGCGGCCCGAGCCAGCAGATAATCACGTACTTCAGCCACCACATCGTTATAGCGCGGCTGCTGCTGCATGGTGCGCGGTTCACCCTGCATGTGCATGAGACAGACCGGAACTTTCGCGCGCGCAAGCTCACCCAGATCGGCATGTTCCAGCGCGCACACATCATTGACCATGGAAGCGCCGGCGGACAGGGCTGCACGCATCACTTCGGGCTTGCTGGTATCAACGGATATCGGCACATCGCTCGCGCGCCGCAGTGATTCGATCACGCCGATAACCCGGTCCAGTTCCTCGGCAACACTGACAGCCTCGGCACCGGGGCGCGTGGATTCCCCGCCGACGTCAATGATATCGGCGCCTTCCGCCACCATCGCCAGCGCCCGCTGCACGGCAGCCGCATGCGCCGCATACAGGCCGCCGTCAGAAAAAGAATCGGGCGTGACATTGAGCACACCCATAATGCGGGTGTGGCTCAGATCGAGACAGGCTTGCGGAAAAAGCAGTTCCATAAAACAAGCCGGCCCTGAAAACAGGGCCGGCTGGAATCCATGACAGTCAACTAGTGTTGCTCAGCCGGCTTGCCGACATCAGCGTCGTCATCGGAGCGCACCTTATCCGCATCCGGCGCCGGCGCAGTCGGCCCGTCGCCCCCGCTGGACCATTCTTCCGGCGGCGGCGGCTCCTGCCCGGCCATGATCGCCCTGATCTGCGCCTCATCAATAGTCTCGTACTTGATCAGTGCATCGGCCATGGCATGCAGCTTGTCCATGTTGTCGGTCAGTATCTGCGTGGCATGCGCATAGGTGTCATCAATAATTTTGCGGACTTCCTCATCAATCGCATGCACCGTGACATCAGAAACCTGCTTGTGCTGGGTAACCGAACGGCCAAGGAACACTTCGCCCTCTTCCTCGGTATAGACCAGCGGACCGAGTCGGTCAGAAAAGCCCCACTTGGTAACCATGCTGCGTGCCAGTTCGGTAGTGCGCTCAATATCATTGGAAGCACCCGTGGTGACAGCGTCCGGACCGAAAATCAGCTCTTCGGCTATGCGGCCACCAAACAGACTGGTGATCTGGCTGAGCAGGCGCCGCTTGCTGTGGCTGTAGCGATCCTCTTCCGGCAGGAACATGGTAACGCCCAGCGCCCGACCGCGCGGAATGATCGATACCTTGTAAACCGGATCATGATCAGGAACGCTGAGCCCGACAATGGCGTGGCCTGCTTCGTGATAGGCAGTGAGTTTTTTCTCATCATCACTCATCACCATGGAGCGCCTTTCGGTGCCCATCATGATCTTGTCCTTGGCGCGCTCAAACTCCTCCATCTGGACCGTGCGCTTGTTGGCGCGGGCCGCAAACAAGGCGGCTTCATTCACCAGATTGGCGAGATCGGCGCCGGAGAAACCCGGCGTGCCCCGCGCAATGACCGAAGGCTTGACGTCATCGCCCAGCGGCACTTTGCGCATATGGACTTTCAGTATCTGCTCACGACCGCGGACATCCGGAAGCGGCACCACAACCTGCCGGTCAAACCGGCCGGGACGCAGCAACGCGGGATCGAGCACATCGGGACGGTTGGTAGCAGCAACCACAATTACGCCTTCATTGCCTTCGAAGCCGTCCATTTCAACCAGCAGCTGGTTCAGCGTCTGTTCGCGCTCATCGTGGCCACCGCCCAGGCCGGCGCCACGGTGGCGGCCAACCGCATCAATCTCGTCAATAAAAATGATGCACGGCGCATGCTTTTTGGCCTGCTCAAACATGTCACGGACGCGCGACGCACCCACACCGACAAACATTTCCACAAAGTCTGAACCGGAAATAGTGAAAAACGGCACCTTGGCTTCGCCGGCAACGGAGCGCGCCAGCAGGGTCTTACCGGTACCCGGTGAACCAACCAGCAATACACCCTTCGGGATCTTGCCGCCAAGGCGCTGGAACTTGGCCGGGTCCATCAGAAAATCGACCACCTCAACCAGTTCTTCCTTGGCTTCTTCCACGCCGGCAACGTCAGCAAAGGTAACGTTGACCTGATCTTCACCAAGCAGACGCGCACGGCTTTTGCCAAACGACAGCGCGCCACGGCCACCACCGCCACCCTGCATCTGCCGCATGAAATAAATCCATACACCTATCAGCAGCAATACCGGGAAGGCATTAATCAGCAGACTGACGAAAATGCTCTGGCCTTTAACCTCGCTGCCGCTAAAGGTGACGTTGTTCTCTGCCAGCAGCCCGATGACCGCCGTGTTATCGGTTTCGGGGCTGAAGGTCTTGAAATTATCGCCGGATTTCAGGTTGCCGGAAATTTCCCGGCCGTCGAAGCGCACCTTGTCTACCTGCCCGGTTTCGACATAGTCCAGAAACTGCGAATATTCCAGCGTTGCGGTCGCCCGGGGGCTGGTCGCAAAATTGTTGAATACCGACAACAGCACGATCGCGATGACGACCCAGAGGATGACGTTTTTTGCCAGTTCGTTCACTTGAACTCCGTTGTTTTTTAAGGCCTTGTGCCCGTGTCCTGCGGCTTTCACGGCCGTCAGCGTCCATCAGGCTACTATAATCTAAATCCGCGGGCCGCGATGTAGGTCTCACGGCTCTCGGCGCGCGAGGCGGCCGGTTTGCGCACTTTCACGCTGCTGAAGTGCCGGCGGCAGTCACTGACCAGCTCCTCGAAACCCTCGCCCATAAATACTTTCGTCACAAAGGACCCGCCGGATGTAAGGGATTGGACAGCCAGATCGAGCGCCAGTTCGGCAAGATACATGGCGCGAGGCTGATCCACCGAGCGCATACCACTTATATTGGGCGCCATGTCCGACATTACAAGGTCGGCTTTGGCCTCGCCGAGAGACGCCAGCAGCTGTTGCAATGCATCATCCGCGGTGAAATCGCCCTGGATAAATTCCACGCCTTCCAGCGGCTCCATGTCCAGCAAATCCAGCGCGATTACCCTGCCCCCTGGCAGCACTTTGCGCGCCGCATACTGACTCCAGCCGCCGGGAGCGGCGCCCAGATCTACTACCACCGAGCCTTTTTTTAATAGCTTTATCTTGTGATCGAGCTCTTCCAGTTTGAATGCCGCGCGCGACCGCCAGCCCTCCCGCTGCGCTTTAAGCACATAGGGATCTTTCGCCTGCCGTTGTTTCCATCGGGCGCTGGAAGTTTTTCGAGCCATGGTGGGCTTATTGTATCTGGCTGCAGCCTAGAGCCGTAGAATGCCGGCCATGAAACTCAGCGAACGACAAAAAAAGCACCTGCGACGCGCGGCACATGCACTGAAACCCTTGCTTAGCACCGGAGACAAAGGCATCAGCGACGCATTTTTGCAGGAACTTGACAGTACTCTGGAACATCATGAGTTACTCAAGATAAAAGTCCGCGCCGGTGATCGGCTACAGCGCGATCAGGCCATTGACGAACTGATCGGGAAAATGCGCGCCACGCTGGTCAGTCGGGTCGGTAATATTGCCACGCTCTACCGGCCGCGGCGCAAGAACCCGCGCATCGTGCTGCCGCCACCGGGCTAGCCTGACGGAACGCGGCTCGGCTCAGTCCAGCGCAGCCTCTGTCAGTTCCCTGCCCAGTTCGATGAGGCCGGCTGCCTTGTGAAAGTCAAAGCTGCGGCAGGCATTGCGTGGCACGCTGATGACCAGATCAGCAGGATGTGCAGCCATATTGTGCCTGCCGAGCGTCATTTGCATAATTTCAAATGAATTATTGACTATTTCCAGCATGCCTTTTTCGTCGTCGTCGCGGTTTTCCCCGACCAGGGTCTGCGCGACTTTTTCCAGCGCATCATTTACAAAGCCCTGAATGGCCTGATGGTATGAAGGTTTTTCATCGTTATTTTTGGGTTTGACGCTATCAACCCGGCTGGCCGCGCCTGCCGAAACCGCGCCGGCGAGGTCGACCGCAATGGTCAGGTCGGTGTCATCGTTCAGGGTTGCCGACACCGGCAATGGATTTAACAAGCCACCGTCCACAAGCGTGCGACCATTGCGCATCAGCGGCGTGAAAACTGTCGGTATGGCTATCGAAGCGCGAATCGCGTCGAACAGCAGGCCCTTGTCCATCCAGACCTCGCGCCGGGAATCCAGATCCGTGGCGACCGCAACGTACTTGATCGGCAATTCATCGATTTCCACATCGCCGATGAGTTCACGCAAAGCGTCCATGATGCGATTGCCGCGCATCAGGCCGGCGTTGCCAAAAGAGATATCCATGAGACTCAGAATGTCGGTGCGTTCCAGAGCGCAAACCCAGTCGCGATAGTCATCCAGTTTGCCCATGGCGTAGACGCCGCCGATCAGCGCGCCCATGGAACAACCGGCTATGGCTTCGATGCGGTAACCGCGCTCCAGCAAAACATCGACCACACCGATTTGGGCCAGACCGCGCGCACCGCCGCTTCCCAGCACCAGGGATACAGATGTTTCACTGGCTGTTTTGCCCGACATGAATCAGATGTAGTGCACTTCCAGAATTTCGAATTCCTTACGACCACCGGGCGTCTGCACTTCGACTTCATCGCTTTCGCGCTTGCCGATGATGGCGCGGGCTATTGGCGATGCCACGGATAACAGACCTTTGGTAATGTCAGCTTCGTCCTCGCCCACGATGCGATAACGCGTCTGTTGCTCGCTCTCGAGATCAAGCAGCACCACGGTTGTACCGAATATAACCTTGTCAGACGCCGGCATCGACTTCACGTCGATAATCTGCGCGTTAGAGAGCTTGGCCTCGATGTCACGAATGCGTGCCTCGGAAAGCCCCTGCTCTTCCTTGGCCGCATGATACTCGGCGTTCTCCTTCAGGTCGCCATGCGCTCTGGCTTCGGCTATGGCCTTGGTGATGCGCGGCCGTTCGACATTCTTCAGGTACTTTAGTTCGTCACGCAGTGCATCGGCACCTTCGATAGTAATCGGCACCTTTTTCATGCGGCTGCTTCCTTGTGCAGGTCCTGCAACTTATTGACGTCGGTATTCTCCAGATAGTCGAGCGCGGTGCAGGTCGCCTTGGCCGCAGCCATGGTGGTGTAGTAAGTCACCTTGTTGGCCACAGCGGCCGCGCGAATACTGTGCGATTCGCGAATGGCGCGCTTGCCTTCGGTCGTATTGACTACCAGAGTAACTTCATGACTCTTGATCGAGTCCACGATATGCGGGCGACCTTCACGGACCTTGTTGATACGGCGACATTTGACACCGTTCTGCGCCAGGTGCATCGCCGTGCCGTCGGTGGCCATGATACGGAAGCCGCGCTGGATAAGCTGTTTGGCCAGTTCCACGGCTTCATCCTTGTCACGGTCGCGAACCGAAATAAATGCCAGGCCAATGCTCGGCAAATCCACGCCCGATGCTAACTGCGCCTTGGCGTAGGCTTCGCCAAAAGACCGGCCGGTACCCATGACTTCGCCGGTGGACTTCATTTCCGGGCCAAGAATGGGGTCTGCATCGGGGAACTTGCTGAACGGAAACACCGACTCCTTCACGGAGTAATAAGGCGGCACGATTTCCGTGGTAAAACCCTGCTCCTGCAGTGAAATTCCTGCCATGGCTTTGGCGGCAATTTTTGCCAGCGGCTGGCCGATGGCCTTGGACACAAACGGCACTGTTCGCGATGCGCGCGGGTTAACCTCGAGCAGATAAATTACGCCGTTTTGCACCGCAAACTGCGTATTCATGATACCCACCACTTTGAGAGCACGCGCCATATTCTTGACCTGCTCGCACAGCTTGTCGATTACTTCTCTGGAGAGAGTTACCGGTGGCAGTGAACAACCCGAATCACCCGAGTGCACACCAGCCTGCTCAATGTGCTCCATCACGCCACCGATAACCACATCGGTGCCATCGGCTATGCAGTCGACATCAACTTCCACCGCCATATCGAGAAAGCGATCCAGCAGCACCGGACTGTCATTGGATACCTGCACGGCTTCGTCCATGTAGGTGCGCAGATCAAGCTCGTTGTGCACAATTTCCATGGCCCGGCCGCCGAGCACATAGGACGGGCGCACCACCAGCGGATAGCCAACTTCGGTGGCAATGTTGACAGCCTGGTCAATGTTGCGGGCAGTTCCGTTGGGGGGCTGTTTAAGGTCAAGTTCATCAACCAGCTTCTGAAAACGCTCGCGATCTTCCGCCAGGTCTATTGAATCAGGGCTGGTACCGATAATTGGTGCACCGGCCGCTTCCAGCCCGCGGGCCAGCTTGAGCGGCGTTTGCCCACCGTATTGCACGATAACGCCAACTGGTTTCTCGACGTCAATAATAGCCATCACGTCTTCGTGAGTGAGCGGTTCAAAATACAGCCGGTCCGAAGTATCGAAGTCGGTGGATACGGTCTCCGGATTGCAATTGACCATGATGGTTTCATAGCCGGAATCGCGTAGCGCCATAGCTGCATGTACGCAGCAATAATCGAACTCAATCCCCTGACCGATACGGTTCGGCCCGCCGCCGAGAATCATGATTTTCTGCCTGTCGGTCGGCTCGGCTTCGCACTCTTCCTCGTACGTTGAGTACATGTAGGCGGTGGTGGTGGCAAATTCCGCGGCACAGGTATCAACACGCTTGAACACCGGTTTCACGCCCTGCTCCAGGCGCCGGTTGCGCACCACCGATTCCTTGATGCCCAGCAGTGTCGCTAGCCGTGAATCGGCAAATCCTTTGCGTTTAAGACGTCTTAGCGTAGTTGCTTCGAGCGCGTCTATACCGAGTTCGACCACCTGCGCTTCGGTATCGATAATGTCTTTTATTTGCGCCAGAAACCAGGGGTCAATAGCCGTTATTTCGTATGCTTCTTCCAGCGTCATGCCATCACGGAATGCGTCGCCGAGATAAAGCAGTCGCTCGGCACCGGCATGGCGAATTTCGTCGCGGATCTGATCGCGCTGATCGTCGGTTTCGACCTTCTCGAACTTCGGCACAAACCCGTCAATTCCCGTTTCCAGGCCGCGCAAAGCTTTCTGCAGGGATTCCTGCTGCGTGCGGCCGATTGCCATCACCTCACCCACCGATTTCATTTGCGTGGTCAGGCGGGCGTTGGCACCGGGGAACTTTTCAAAGGTAAAACGCGGAATCTTGGTAACCACATAGTCTATGGTTGGCTCGAACGAGGCCGGCGTGGCGCCACCGGTAATTTCGTTGCGCAATTCGTCCAGCGTGTAACCCACCGCCAGTTTGGCCGCAACTTTGGCAATCGGAAAACCGGTGGCCTTCGATGCCAGTGCTGACGACCGTGAGACCCGCGGGTTCATTTCAATCACAATCAGGCGGCCGTCTTTGGGATTCACCGAAAACTGCACATTGGAACCGCCGGTTTCCACGCCGATACGCCGCAAGATGGCGATGGAGGCGTTACGCATCTCCTGGTATTCACGGTCGGTCAGCGTCTGCGCGGGCGCAACCGTAATGGAATCGCCGGTGTGGATGCCCATGGGGTCCAGGTTCTCGATGGAACAGATGATGATGCAGTTGTCTTTGGTATCACGCACCACCTCCATTTCGTACTCTTTCCAACCCAGCAAGGATTCTTCAAGCAGCACTTCGGTCGCCGGGGATAAATCCAGTCCGCGGGCGACAATCTCCTCAAACTCCTCCATGTTGTAAGCGATGCCGCCGCCGGTGCCGCCTAACGTAAAAGAAGGACGAATAATGGTGGGAAAGCCGATTTTGGCCTGCACTGCCAGCGCTTCTTCCATGGTATGAGCAACATCGGCACGTGCCGATTCCAGCCCGATATCGTCCATGGCGGCTTTGAATTTTTCGCGGTCCTCCGCTGTTTCTATTGCCTGTTCTTTCGCGCCGATCAATTCGACACCGTATTCCTCCAGCACGCCCTCGCGGGCCAGATCCAGCGCACAGTTCAGTCCGGTCTGCCCGCCCATGGTCGGCAGCAGTGCATCGGGACGTTCCTTTTCGATAATTCGCGCGACCGCTTTCCAGTGAACCGGCTCTATATAAATAGAGTCCGCCATTTCCGGGTCTGTCATGATGGTGGCGGGATTGGAATTCACCAGGATCACCCGGTAGCCCTCCTCGCGCAGCGCCTTGCAGGCTTGCGCCCCCGAGTAGTCGAATTCGCAGGCCTGGCCGATCACGATGGGACCGGCACCGATAATCATTACGCTTTTTATGTCTGTGCGTTTGGGCATAAAGTTTTCTTCAGGCTCAGCTGGCGTTGGCTTTAGCGCCGGCGTTGGAATTGCGGTTGTCGCGCATCATGTCAACGAAACGCGAGAATATGGGGCGCAAATCGTGCGGTCCGGGACTCGCTTCCGGATGGCCCTGGAACCCCATCGCCAGGCAGTCGGTACGCTCAACACCCTGCAATGAGTTGTCAAACAATGAACGGTGCGTGGGTCGCAGGTTTTCCGGCAGCGACTCTTCATCCACTGCAAAACCGTGGTTCTGACTGGTAATCATAACTTCGCTGGAATCCAGATCGATCACCGGATGATTGGCGCCATGATGACCAAACTTCATCTTGACTGTTTTGGCGCCGCTGGCCAGCGCCAGAATCTGGTGCCCGAGGCAGATACCGAAAACCGGCATGCCCGCCTGCAGAAACTGCTGCGTGGCCTTGATTGCGTATTCGCAGGGCTCCGGATCACCCGGGCCGTTACTCAGGAATACCCCGTCCGGCGCCATGGCCAGCACGTCTTCGGCTGCAGTTTGCGCCGGCACCACGGTAACCCGGCAATTGTGATCCACGAACAATTTAAGGATGTTGCGCTTAACACCGAAATCGTAGGCAACTACATGATTGGTGGTAATGCGCTTGCCCGGCGAACCATCGTCGTTGGGCCAGCCTGACCCCATGCTCCACTGGTACGTGGACTCCGTGCTGACGATGCGCGCCAGGTCCATGCCGGCCAGACCGGGAAACTTTTTCGCGTGCTTGATGGCTTCTTCGACATCGGCCTCGCCGGTAATAATGCAGCCTGACTGGGCGCCTTTCTCGCGCAGAATGCGGGTCAACCTGCGCGTATCGATATCGGCGATGGCGGGAATATTGCCTCGCTGCAGAAACTCGGGGAACGACAGCTCATTGCGCCAGTTGCTCTCCAGCAGTGGCAGATCGCGAATCACCAGTCCGGCCGCAAATATCTTGCGGCTTTCAAAGTCTTCACTGTTGGTGCCGGTATTGCCTATATGAGGATAGGTCAGGGTCACAATCTGGCGGGCGTAGGACGGATCGGTCAGGATTTCCTGGTACCCCGTCATGGCAGTGTTGAACACAACTTCGCCAATGGTCCGGCCCTCGGCGCCAACCGAAATGCCGTGAAAGATCGTGCCGTCCTCGAGAGCCAGCAATGCAGGTACTGTCACAATTGATTCCTCAGCTTTGTGCGTGGCCCGCATACAAAGAACGGAAGGGACCGGTCCGGATCGCCTTCCGTTTCTGTATTTCTGTCTGGGACCAGAGTTATTTTAGCCGAGCTCTCATTCGAATCCAAGCACATCCCGCATACTGTAAAGTCCCGGCGGCTTGCCATTCAACCACTGCGCCGCGCGCAACGCACCGCTGGCGAACAATTCGCGATCAACCGCGTGATGGCGCAACTCCACCGCTTCAGTATCGGATACAAACGCGACCGTGTGATCGCCAACAATATTGCCGGCCCGAATCGAACTGATGCCAATGGCACCCGCCGGCCGCTCGCCGGTATGCCCGTGCCGGCCGGCCACCATCACGTCCTGCAGATTAGTGCCGCGCACATCGGCTACTGCCTCGCCAAGCTGCAGTGCGGTTCCCGATGGCGCGTCGAGCTTGTAGCGATGATGAGCCTCGGTTATTTCCACGTCCCAGTCAGCACCGAGGTAGCGCGCTGCCTGCCTGGCCAGTTCGGTAAAAACATTAACACCAATGCTTAAATTTCTACCATAAAGTATTGATATTTTTTCACTTGTTTCGCTAAGAAGTGCCACATGCTCGGCGCTCAGACCGGTCGTACCCATGACCAGCGCGGTATGCGTGGCAGCGGCCGCCGCCAGATTTCCGGGAACCGCAGCGGGCAGGGTGAAATCAATGGCCACATCGGCGTCGGCGAGCGCCTCCTCGGCATCGCCGCGCACCGCCACGCCAAGCTGCCCGAGCCCGGCCAGTTCACCCGCGTCCTGACCGACTGTAGCGTGGCCGGCCTCGGTGCAGGCACCCACCAGTTCAACCTCGGGCATCGCGGCGACCACGCGGGTGACGGCCCGGCCCATGCGACCGTTGGCTCCGAATACGGCAATTTTGAGCATCTGCTACTCCCTGCTGAATCAGGGCGTAGTGTATATGACCTGAGCAGTCACCGACGGGTTTTCAGGACCCGATGCCGTCAAAAAACTCTTTGACGCTGTCTTTCCAGTTGCGCGCCTTCGGGCTGTGGCGGTCGCCACCGGCTTCGATGGACGCCTGCAACTTCTGCAACAGTTCTTTTTGCTCACCGGTGAGATCGGTCGGTGTTTCCACGTCGACGCGACAATACAGGTCACCCGGGCCGCCGCCACGCACCTGCCTGACGCCCTTGCCGCGCAGGCGGAACACCTTGCCCGACTGGGTACCGGCAGGAATCTTCAGGCTGACCTCACCGCCGAGTGTAGGCACCTTGGTTTCGCCGCCGAGCGCGGCTGCGGTAAAACTGAGCGGCACCCGGCAGGAGAGATCAGCACCGTCACGCTCAAACACCTTGTGAGGCCGCACGCGGATTTCGACATACAAATCGCCCGGCGGTCCGCCCGCCTGCCCCGCTTCGCCCTCGCCGGACAGGCGAATGCGGTCACCGGTATCGACCCCGGCCGGCACTTTTACCGACAAGGTGCGTGCCTGCTGCACGCGACCCTGCCCCTTACAGTCCGGGCAGGGTTCTTCAATAATCATGCCCTCGCCGCGGCAATCCGGGCAGGTCTGCTGCACAGAGAAAAAGCCCTGCTGGCGGCGTATCTGGCCGACGCCGCCGCAGGTGGCACAGCTTTTCTTCGCCGTGCCGGGTTTGGCGCCGTCGCCGTTGCAGGTGGCGCATTCTTTGAGACTCTGAAAATTGATCTCGGCATCGTGGCCCAGCACGGCCTCTTCCAGGCTCAGGGATAATTCGTAGCGCAGGTCAGCGCCTCTGTAGGGACCTCCCTGGCTGCGGCGCCCGCCGCCAAAAATGTCGCCGAA
The DNA here is from genome assembly GCA_030429685.1 of Gammaproteobacteria bacterium. Lineage (GTDB taxonomy): Bacteria > Pseudomonadota > Gammaproteobacteria > Steroidobacterales. The sequence continues at coordinate 11,614 of JAUIEY010000004.1, read as the reverse complement.
CACATCACCGAAAATGTCGCTAAAGCCCTGGCCGCCCATGCCACCCATGCCGCCCATGCCGCCTGCGGACGGATCCACCCCGGCATGGCCGAACTGATCATAGGCCGCGCGCTTCTGCTCATCCGCCAGGACCTCGTAGGCCTCCTTGGCCTCCTTAAACTTGGCCTCGGCTTCCGAGTCATCCGGATTGCGATCCGGATGGTGCTTCATAGCAAGCCGCCGATAAGCTTTTTTCAGCTCATCGGCGGTTGCTCCCTTGGCAACGCCAAGGACTTCGTAATAATCCCGTTTGGACATCTACTTACTTTTTGTCGTCGTCTTTGACTTCCTCAAACTCGGCGTCAACGACACCGTCATCTCCAGCGGCGCTGCCCGCATCACTGCCCGCAGACGCCTCATCAGCAGCTGCCTGCTCGTAGGCCTTCTGCGCCAGTGAAGCTGACGCTTCCGCCAGAGCCTGACTCTTGGTTTCGATCTTGTCCTTGTCGTCACCCTTGAGCGCCTCCTTAAGATCGGAAATGGCCGATTCAATTCGGGCGCGCTCATCCGCTGCGACTTTTTCGCCAAGGTCAGCAAGCGTCTTTTCCGTTGCATGCACCATGGCTTCGGACTGATTGCGCAGATCCACCAGTTCACGGAATTTCTTGTCGTCTTCCGCATGCGCTTCGGCATCCTGCACCATGCGATCAATCTCGTCGTCCGACAGACCGCTGGAAGCCTTGATGACAATCTTTTGTTCCTTGCCGGTCGCCTTGTCCTGAGCCGACACATTAAGAATACCGTTGGCGTCAATATCGAAGGTCACCTCGATTTGCGGCATACCACGCGGGGCCGGCGGAATATCCGTCAGGTCGAAACGCCCCAGCGACTTGTTGTCGACAGAACGCTCACGCTCGCCCTGCAGCACATGTATGGTGACCGCAGTCTGGTTGTCATCAGCCGTCGAGAAAGTCTGATTTGCCTTGGTCGGAATAGTCGTGTTCTTGTCGATCAGCTTGGTCATGACACCACCCAGCGTCTCGATGCCCAGCGACAGCGGGGTCACATCGAGCAGCAGGATATCCTTGACGTCGCCGGACAACACGCCGCCCTGGATAGCGGCACCAATTGCCACGGCTTCATCCGGGTTCACGTCTTTGCGTGGTTCCTGACCGAAGAAGTTCTGCACCGCTTCCTGCACCTTCGGCATACGCGTCTGACCACCAACCAGAATCACGTCCTTGATGTCACCGACTTTCAGGCCGGCATCAGCGAGCGCGGTTTTACAGGGCGCAATGGTGCGCTCCACCAGCTCGCCCACCAGCGATTCCAGCTTGGCGCGGGTCAGCTTGATGTTCAGGTGCTTGGGTCCGGAAGCATCGGCCGTGATGTACGGCAGGTTCACTTCGGTCTGTTGCGAGGATGACAATTCAATCTTGGCCTTTTCGGCAGCCTCTTTAAGGCGCTGCATAGCCAGCGGATCGTTCTTGATATCAACACCGCTTTCCTTTTCAAACTCCTTGGCCAGGTAGTCAATAATGCGCAGATCGAAGTCCTCACCACCCAGGAAGGTATCGCCATTGGTGGCCAGCACTTCAAACTGGTGCTCACCGTCAATCTCGGCAATTTCGATAATGGAAATATCGAAGGTACCGCCACCCAGGTCGTAGACCGCGATCTTGCGGTCGCCACGTTTCTTGTCCATGCCGTAGGCAAGTGCAGCAGCGGTCGGTTCGTTGATAATGCGCTTGACCTCGAGACCAGCGATTCTGCCGGCATCTTTGGTCGCCTGACGTTGCGAATCATTGAAATACGCAGGCACGGTCACAACTGCCTCGGTGACTTCCTCACCCAGGTAATCTTCAGCCGTCTGCTTCATTTTCATCAGCACGCGTGCGGAAATTTCCGGCGCTGCCATCTGCTTGCCGTTGGCCTCCACCCAGGCATCACCATTGTCAGCCTTGACGATCTTGTAAGGCACCATGCCGATGTCTTTTTGCACGACATCGTCATCAAAGCGGCGGCCGATCAGGCGTTTTACCGCAAACAGGGTGTTTTCCGGGTTGGTGACGGCCTGACGTTTGGCAGGCTGGCCCACCAGCACTTCGTCATCCTTGGTGAATGCCACCACCGAAGGCGTAGTGCGATCGCCTTCGGAGTTTTCCAGCACCTTGGCCTGGTCGCCATCCATGATGGCCACGCAGGAGTTCGTGGTGCCCAGGTCAATTCCGATTACTCTGCCCATGTGTGGTTCTCCGGGAAGTCAGTATTTGTTCAGTTAGCCCCTAAATATGGGCAAAAATCAGCTTTTCAACGGTGTCAGACACCAGAATTTATTTTCGATTTAAGGCTCTTTTGCCACGATGACCCTTGCGGGCCGCAAAAGGCGCCCATTGAGCTGATAACCGCGCTGCACGACTGTCAGCACGGTATTTGGCTCGGCCGTGTCGGAGGGCTGGGCTGTCATGGCCTCGTGCAATTCCGGGTCAAACGGTTCTCCTTCCGGATAAACCTCACTGATACCGTACTGCTCCATAACTTTTTGGAGTTGCTTCAGCGTGTTACGACCACCTTCTAAGAGGCTTTCTGCAGGCGCGTCGGCGCCCGTCTCAATCGCCATCTCCAGACTGTCGGCCACGTTCAGCAGTTCCGCTGCCAGCCCTTCCACCCCGAAATTGCGGGCTTTTTCCAGTTCGCGTGCGTTGCGCTTGCGGACATTGTCGAGTTCCGCCACCACGCGGAGATACTTGTTCCAGTTGTCCGCCGCCTCGGCCTGCGCGCTGGCGAGCTGTTCGGCCAGATCACCGGCCTGCTCAACCGCGTCCTCGGGCAGAATCGCCGTTTCCACGTGATCCTGCGGGTCATCGCCGTCCGGCGCGGCAGCGGGTTCCTTCTTGTCGCTCATGCTGTTAGCTCATCCTGTGGTTCAGATGCTGGAAAAATATGGGGCCATCGCCCGGAAAATCAAGACTTCAGCGCGGCCCCCACCAGCTTGGCCGTGATATCGACAATAGGGATAACGCGCTCATAGGCCATTCGCGTCGGGCCGATCACCCCCAGCACCCCCACGACGTCATCGCCGACTTTATAGGGCGCCGTCACCACGCTGCAGTTGTCGAGCATCTGGTAGCCGGACTCTTCGCCGATGAAAATCTGCACGCCGTCAGCAGCAATACTGCGATCCAGCAGACCCAGTATTTCCCGTTGCTGACTGAAGGCATCGAACAATTTGCGCAACTGCTGCACATCCGCCAGCTCGTCGTAATTCATGAGCATGGTTTCGCCTTTCATGACAAAGCCACTATGCGATTCGGTGTCGAGAGCACGTTGCGCGAAGGTTATCGTATCGATCATGAGCTGGTTCATGGTTTGCTGGGTTTTTTCCAGCTGCTCCAGCACCAGCCTCCGGATATCCGCGATTTCCTTGCCGGCAAAATTATCGTTCAGGTAGTTCGCTGCCCGCTGCAGCTCCTCATGGCTGTATTCGCGATCCATACTGAGTATGCGATTCTGCACCTCGGATTCGCTGGTCACGAGTATGGTCAGCACGCGCCGATCGGAAATGGGCAGAAACTCGATCTGTCGTAATGTTACGTGGGACTGCTTCGGCAGCGTAACCAGCCCGGCCAGACTGGTTAGCGTCGACAGCGCCGCGGATGCGGTTTCAACCACGGCCCGCTTGTCCCGCTGCTGCTGCTCGGTCAGCTGCAACTGCAAATCTGACAGCGCCTGATCATCGAGCGGCGAGTACTTCACCAGGGTGTCGACAAAAAAACGATAGCCCTTGGGTGTGGGTATACGCCCGGCGGACGTATGTGGAGAAGCAATAAAACCAAAGTCCTCCAGGTCGGCCATGACATTGCGAATGGTTGCCGGACTGAGACGCAATCCACTGGCTTTGGAGAGCGTGCGAGAACCTACCGGCTGGCCGTCACGGATAAACTGCTGCACGAGGGTGCGCAGGATATGCTGGGCACGCTCGTCGGGCAGCTTTCCGGTGATTTCATTGACCATGGCTTTAATTCTACAGTTATGATGTGCGCATGAGCCAACCCTTTAACAATGTCGTCATCATGGGCAATCCGGCAGACGCGGCGGCAGTTGAAACCGTCGCGGTGGCGGTGGATCATCTGTGCGCGAGGGACCTGAATATACTGGTGTCCAACCAGCTTCCCGCCCCCTCTGCACCCGCTCGGCAGGCCGCCGTTGAAGACGCTGAGCTGCCGGCCAATGCCGATCTGGTCATCGCCGTGGGCGGCGATGGCACCATGCTGTATGCCGCCCGGTATGCCTCACAGCATAACGTCCCGGTGATGGGCATCAATCGCGGCAGGCTGGGCTTTCTGGCCGATATCCTGCCGGAGGACATTCAGGACAGTGTTGACGCCGTGCTAAACGGTGACTATGCGCAGGAGGCACGCATGCTGCTGCATGCCGAAATACTCCGCGCCGGCGAAACCCTTTGCAGCGGCGTTGCCGTCAATGACATTGTGATCAAGCGTTGCGAAACTGCGCGCATGCTCGAATATCGCACCGCCGTGGACGGCCGCTACGTCAACACGCACGGCGGTGACGGGTTTATAGCGGCCACTCCAACGGGCTCAACCGCCTATGCGCTGAGTGTCGGTGGCCCGATCATGGTGCCGCACCTGAATGCTATTGTGCTGGCGCCTATCTGTCCGCATACCCTCGCTGACCGGCCGATTGTTATCAGCGGCCAGAGTGTTACCGAGGTGCAACTGGTCGAAAATCATGGCGCCGATGCAGATGTCAGCGGTGACGGCGAGCGCATTGGTTCGCTGGCCGTAGGCGACACACTGCGCATCACGGCAGCGGCCGATACCGTAAAACTCATTCATCCGCCCGGCTACGACTACTACGAGGTACTGCGCAACAAACTATACTGGGGCCGCGACAAACGCGATCGTAAGTAGAGGCCGACCGACATTGCTCAATCACCTGCTTATTCGCAATTTGGCCGTCGTCGATGAAGTCGAGGCAGAACCCGGCGCAGGGCTGACCGTGCTGACCGGCGAAACCGGTGCGGGCAAATCCATACTCATTGATGCCCTGTCGCTGGCGCTCGGCGAGCGGGCTGACAGCGAGGCGGTGCGTGCCGGTACGGAACGCGCCGAGATTGCCGCCGGCTTTGATATCGCTGCGGACAGTCCCGCAGCCCAGTGGCTGCGGGCCAACGATCTCGACAGCGACGCAGGTTGCCTGTTGCGCCGGGTGGTGACTGCCGAAGGCCGCTCACGCGGCTACATCAATGGCAATCCCGTGCCCATGCAAACCCTGCGTGAACTGGGCAGCATACTGGTGGATATTTGCGGGCAACAGGCACACCAGTCGCTCGGCAAGGCCGAGGTGCAGCGCCAGTTGCTGGACCAGCATGGTGGCCTGGTTGCTCAGGCTGACGAGGTCGAGGTTGCCTACCGCGCCTGGCAGGCACTGCAAAAACGCTTCAACGAACTGGAGGCGGCGCGGTCTGACCAGCATGCCCGCCTCGACCTGCTGCGTTTTCAGGTCAGTGAACTGGAGGCGCTGGATCCGCGCCCCGGTGAGATCGAAACACTGGACGCTGCCCATAAAAAAGCCGCCAATGCCAGCAAGCTGGGGGCCGGCACTCAGGAAGCGCTGCAACTTCTGTACGAGAGTGACGCCGACAGTTCGGCGCATGACCAGCTGGGACGCGCACGCCAGTTGCTCGAAAACCTTGGCACCATGGATCCGAGCCTGGCGGAGACGGTACAGCTTCTCAAAGAGGCCGAAATTCAGGTTTCGGAAGCTGCCGACAATCTGCGCCAGTACCTCACTGCGGATGCAGATACCGAGCTTGATCTGGCCGCGCTCGAGGCGCGGCTGGGCGCGCTGCACGACACGGCGCGCAAACATCGTGTGCAACCGGCTGATTTGCCCGAGCTGCTCTCGCAGCTAACTGAAGAACTGCGCGCCATTGAAAATACCGACGACACGCTGGAGGCGCTTCAGCAACAGATGACGGCTGCCGCGCAGGACTTGCAAAATCTCTGCATCAAACTGAGCAAGGGGCGCAAACGGGCCGCCACCAAACTCGCCGGCGCAATCACTGACAACATGCGTCAACTCGGTATGCCGGAGGGCAACTTCACCATTACATTGCATGCGCTTGAGCAACCGGGCCCTGCCGGCAGCGAAAAAGTCGAGTTTCGAGTGGCTATTAACCCCGGCATACAGCCGGGCGCGCTCAGCAAGGTGGCTTCGGGCGGCGAGCTGTCGCGCATCAGCCTGGCCATACAGGTGGCCGCCAATGCGCGCGAGCAGGCGCCTACCGTGATCTTTGACGAAGTCGATGCAGGCGTGGGCGGCGGCACCGCGGATATTGTCGGCGCCCGTCTGCGTGAACTGGCCGCCAACTGCCAGGTTTTATGCGTCACCCATCTGCCGCAGGTGGCCTGCAAAGGCCACGCGCATTTTCGCGTCACCAAACTGAGTGACGGCAACAGCACACGCACTCGGGTGACCAGCCTGAATGAAGAGGAGCGTGTGGAAGAAATCGCGCGCATGCTGGGTGGCGTGGAAATTACTACCCGTACTCGCGAACATGCACGGGAAATGCTGGAGTCAGCGCTGCAGCCACAGAAAACAGGCTAAGCCTGGTAAAGATCAGCGCTTGGCTTTCACAAACAGAACCAGATTGTGGCTCACGATGTCGTAGCCGTGCTTGTCGGCGATGCGCTTTTGTAAAGCTTCGATTTCGTCGTCGACAAATTCAATGATTTTGCCGGTATCCAGATCAACCATATGATCGTGATGGCCGGTCGCAGCGCGTTCGTAAACGGCGCGACCTTCCTCGAAGTTATGCCGGATCAGCAGACCTGCCGCCTCAAAATGCGACAGCACCCGGTAGACGGTAGCCAGGCCGATTTCCTCGCCGCTTTCCGACAGCCGATTGTGGATTTCCTCCGCGCTCAGGTGCTCGGCGGGACTGGACTCAAACAACTGCAGCACGCGCAGCCTGGCTGAGGTGGCTTTCAAACCTACATTGTGCAAGTCGGCGCTGTACTGTGTCTCGGACATGAAGATTTCTGCAGAATCACGCAGGAGCAGTTATTATCGCGTCCACGGATTATGGTGGAAATCGCCTGCGCCGCCAAATTGCAAGGATTTGATAGACCGATGCGTATCGCAAGACAGCTGACAATATTTTTTATATGCAGTTTGCTGCTGCTGGCTGGCTGCGTCTATGAACTGGACGTGCAGCAGGGCAACAAACTGGAACCGGCAGATGTGGAAAAAGTCACCGTCGGCATGACACGCAGCCAGGTCCGCTTCCTGCTCGGCACACCCGTTGTTTCAGACAGCTTTCACGCCGATCGCTGGGACTATCTGTATTATTTCCGCCCCGGCGGCAGCACTACCGCCGAGCGCCGCTGGCTGATCGTCTGGTTTGACGACAATGTGGTGCGCGAAATCCAGCGCGACGTAGCAACCAAACCCGGTTAATTCAGTCTGCTGCGGGCTTGGTTCCCATCACATCACCGCGGGCTGCCGCGGCCCGACGTGCTGCGCGCGGCTCATTGACGAGTGGCCGGTATATTTCGATCCGATCACCGGGCCGCACAGGGTAGTCATCCCGCACAATACTGCCGAACACCCCGATGGGCGCGTGCCGCAGATCAAGCTGCGGAAAATGCTCATCCAGACCCGACGCCAGCACTATCTCGCGGGCCTTCGCGCCGGCCGGAACCCGAACTTCCAGCAGCTTCTGTTGCTGCGGCAAAGCGTAAACCACCTCTATGCTGATGAGTTCCTGTTCAGCCATCGGCATACAGTTTATTGGCGCGACGCACGAAGGCATCCATCAGTTCATTGCAGATTTTTTCGAACGCCGGGCCGAGTAGCAGATCCTGCGCCGTGCTGTCGAATTCAAACTCCACCCTGAGGCGCGCTTCACAACCTGCGTCACCTAGCTCTGCGTCACCCAACGGCTCAAACTCCCAGCGGCCATGCAAAAAGCGGAACGGGCCGCTCAGCAATTCCATGGTCATGACCCGTGGCGGATCGAGTTCATTGCGGGTGGAGAATTTTGTGTTCAGCGCCCCCAGGCCTATGCCAATGCTCGCCGTCAGCTCAGCCGCGGACTTTTCATGCAACTGCGCGCCGGTGCACCACGGCAGGAACTCCGGATATGCTTCAACATCCTCTACCAGCGCATACATTTCCGGCGCGCTGTAGGAAACCAGTGCGCTGCGGTCAACCTGCCGCACGGTCAGCTGCCAATCGGCCGGGCCATGAGCCAGTCCAGCCAGCCAACAGCATGCAAAAACACCAGCACCACCGCTACAGGCGCAACGAAACGAGTCAGAAAACGCCAGGTTCGGTAGAGGGCTGACTGGCCGATATTCAACTCATCGTTTACCGAGTTTTCGCTCATTACCCAGCCACAAAATACCGTTATCAGCAGGCCGCCCAGCGGCAGCATGACGTTGCTGGTCAGGAAATCGAAATTATCCATGAACGTGCCGTTCAGGAACCTGAAGTCGGCCAGCAGACTGAACGAGAACACGCTCAAAAAGCCCAGCGCCCAGATAATTAGCCCAATAATGATCGAGGCCCTGGCACGGGTGGTTGCGAACGATTCCACCCACCAGGCCACTGCCGGTTCCATCAGGCTGATAGCGGAAGTGAGCGCGGCAAAGCCCACCAGCAAAAAGAACAGCGTGCCGAAAAACACGCCGCCGGGCATGTTGCCAAATGATAATGGCAGCGCTTCAAAAATTAGTCCGGGCCCGGCCATCGGGTCGATCCCATTGGCAAACACAATGGGGAAAATAACCAGTCCGCTGAGCACCGCGACCGATGTATCGGCACACACCACCGCCGTGGCTGTCGCAGGAATCGAGGTTTCCTGCGGCAAGTACGCACCGTATGCCATCACGCAGCCCATGCCGATACTCAGGGTAAAAAAAGCCTGACCCAGCGCTGCCAGCACGGTTTCACCGCTGACTTTCGACCAGTCGGGCTCGAACATGAAGCGCACGCCCATTTCGAACTCACCGGTTGCTGCCGAAAAACCCAGCAGAATAAGCAAAATGCCGATCAATGCCGGCACCATCAATGTGACGGCCTGCTCCAGACCGCGCTCCACGCCGCGCGCTACCACAACCACCGTAATAACCATGAATATGGTGTGCCAACCCGCTGTTGCCTGCCAGTTGCCGGCCAGTGCGTTGAACAGGCTTTTAACAGTTGCTGCGTCGGCTGCCACAAAGGAGCCGGCCATCGATTGCATCACATAGGCCAGCACCCAACCGGCAATCACACTGTAGAAAGACAGAATCAGAAACCCGGCGGCCACGCCCGACAGGCCGACCACACCCCACCAGCGACCGCCGCCCTCCTCTTCGCCCAGCAGCATCATGGACGCTACCGGATTGCGCCGACCGCGCCGGCCGAGCATGGTTTCGGACATCATAATGGGCAGCCCGATGCCAAACACGCAGAGCAGATAGATCAGCACAAAAGCGCCGCCACCGTTCTCGCCGGCAACATAGGGAAACTTCCAGATATTGCCGAGACCGACTGCCGAGCCGGTTACGGCGAGGATGAAGGCGAGTTTCGAAGACCAGAAACCGTGTAGAGAACTGCGGCGACCGTCACCGGCTTCCGTGTCGGACATATTGCTATCACCGTGCGGCAAAACTTGAGAAGATTGTGGCTCAAAGCCGTTACAGGGACAACCGGCGGTCCGAAACCGTCAGGCAAGCATGGCCAACGCAAAGAAAACCAAGGGCGCAGGCGACGACACCATCGCCGAAAACCGCAAGGCGCGCCACAATTTTCACATCGAAGACGACTTCGAGGCCGGTCTGTGCCTGCAGGGCTGGGAAGTGAAAAGCCTGCGTGCCGGGCGCGCCAATCTGACCGAAGCCTATGTGTTTGTCCGCAATGGCGAGGTGTTCATGACCGGCTGCAACATATCGCCGCTGCCCACCGCGTCCACGCACATCAATCCGCAACCCACGCGGCAACGCAAGCTGCTGCTGAATCGCATGGAAATCGACCGACTGACCGGCGCGGTTGACCGCAAAGGCTATACATTGGTGCCGCTCAGACTTTACTGGAAAAAAGGCCGCGCCAAACTGCAGCTTGGCCTGGCCAAGGGTAAGAAGCAGCACGACAAACGGGCCGACAGCAAAGAACGCGACTGGAAGCGGCAACAGGCGCGGATCCTGAAAAACAAATAGTCAGGGAACCACTACTGCTGCCCCGGCAAATCGACCAGCGCGCAAATCGTCCAGTGCCCGATTGACTTGTTCCAGCGGGTAGCTGTGCACCTCGGTACGCACCGGAATACTTGCCGCCAGCGGCAAAAATTCCTCGCCATCGCGGCGTGTCAGGTTGGCTACCGATTCGATGCGCCGCTCGCCCCAAAGATCCGCATAAGGAAACCCTGGTATGTCTGACATATGGATGCCCGCGCAGACCACCCGGCCGCCCTTACGGACATCGCGCAGTGCCTTGGGAACCAGTGTGCCGTCGGGCGCAAACAATATGGCGGCATCAAGTTCGACATCGGCACCCTGCGTCGAATCGCCGGCCCATGCAACGCCCAGGGACACTGCCAGTGCCTGCGCCTGCTCATCGCCCGGGCGCGTAAAAGCAAAAACCTCGCGGTGCTCATGGACTGCAACCTGCGTGAGTATATGTGCCGCTGCGCCGAAACCATATAACCCCAGCCGCTTGCCCGGGCCGGCGGCCCGATAAGCCCGGTAGCCGATCAATCCGGCACATAGCAGCGGCGCAGCCTGAATATCGCTGTAGTCATCAGGCAACGCAAAACAATAGTCCTGACGTGCCGTGACGTATTCGGCAAAACCACCATTGCGCTGGTAACCCGTATACTGCGCCTTATCACACAGGTTTTCCCGACCTGCTGCGCAATAGTCGCAGCCGCCGCAGCTGCCGCCCAGCCAGGGCACGCCGACCCGGCGGCCAATCCGGCCACGGTCAGCCGCAGCACCGGCAGCGACAACCTCACCGACAATCTGGTGTCCCGGAATCAGCGGCAAGGACGGCTCTGTTAGTTCACCGTCCACCACATGCAGGTCGGTACGACACACCCCACAGGCCGCAACCCGGATAAGCAATTCGTCGGCCGCCGGCTGCGGCAACTGCTGCAGCAGGGGCTGCAATGGCTGGCCCGGTTGGTTCAGCACCATGGCACGCATTGTAGTGGGCAGTGTCATAAGCTCCTATCGAATTGATTTGCTGTGCGATTTTGTGAACTTTAGCGCTTTTCGCCGGTCGATAGCAGGTGTAGAATCGCTGCCCCGGCCAGTCGTAGGCCGGGCCTCGTGAACGATTACGGGGGCGACATGGCTTCGACGTGGGTGTTGAAACTTCATGTGCATGCCGAGGGACAGATTACCTCGTTAAACCAGCTGTAAACCTTATAGTTGCCAACGACGACAACTACGCATTAGCTGCTTAAAAACCAGTTGTAATGCCATCGGCCCGGCACGTGTCTGTGCGTTCGGTTCCCGGTGTTATCTACACAGAACCGCGTGAGGGTATGTTTGGGGCCCAAGCGTTAAATCTTTACTAAACTGGCTGTCGGCCTACCCCGTCTGTCGGGTTACCGTCAGTAAGA
>JAUIEY010000003.1 GCA_030429685.1 Gammaproteobacteria bacterium | reverse complement strand
TGTCAACGCGCCACAATCCCGAATTCACCATGCTCGAGATGTACATGGCCTACGCCGACTACAACGTGCTTATCGAGTTGCTGGAGAACATGGTTAAGAGTCTGGCAGAAAGTATCAACGGTACCGGCGTGGTGAGCTACCAGGGCCAGGAATATGACCTGGGAGGCAGCTATGCGCGCTTTACCGTGGAAGAAGCTGTGGCGCGCTTTAACCCGGAGCTTGATGGCAACCAGTTGCGGGATCGCGACTATCTTGCGGCCGCCTGCGGCGACCTGGATATACCCGTTCCTGATGCCGCCGGCTCCGGCAAGTTGCTGATAGAGATTTTTGAAAAAACTGTTGAGCATCGGCTGGATCAGCCAACTTTTATTACCGGCTACCCGGCCGAGGTGTCGCCCCTGGCCCGTCGTAGTGACAATGATCGCTGGCTTACCGACCGTTTCGAATTTTTTGTCGGCGGCCGCGAAATTGCCAACGGCTTTTCCGAACTCAATGATGCCGAGGATCAGGCAGAGCGATTTGAGGCTCAGGTAAAGCAAAAATCTGCCGGTGACGAAGAAGCTATGTTTTTTGATCAGGATTACATTACGGCGCTGGAATACGGCATGCCGCCCACCGCAGGGCTTGGCGTAGGCATAGACCGGCTGGTTATGCTGCTGACCGACTCGCCTTCCATTCGCGATGTGCTGTTGTTTCCGCATATGCGCGACAGCGCTGACAACTGATCGCTATGGTGGCGGCAGCGCAGGAACAACCGATCGGTATTTTTGATTCGGGCGTCGGCGGCCTCACTGTGCTGCATGCTTTGCGCGACCGTTTACCCGATGAGGATTTACTGTACCTCGGTGATACGGCGCGTTTGCCCTATGGCACCAAGAGCGAGGAGTCGGTGCAGCGCTATGCTTCGCATGCCGCAGGCTGGCTAAGGCAGCGCGGTATAAAGCTGCTGGTGGTGGCGTGCAATACTGCCTCGGCTCTCGCGCTGGATGCATTGCGGGCGCAGCTTGCCCCCGTGCCGGTTATTGGCGTGGTGGAACCGGGTGCTCAGGCTGCGGTGGCCCTCAGCCATGCGCATCGACATTTGGTGCTGGCGACAGAATCCACTGCCGCGCGGCGGGCCTATACCCGGGCCATACACGCGCTGGATCCTGTCGCCAAGGTCGAGGAACTTGGCTGTTCGGTGTTTGTGGCGCTGGCCGAAGAAGGCTGGAGCAACGGTCCGGTCGCCGCCGCAGCGGCCGCTGCCTATCTCGGGTCGGTGCCGGAGCGGCCGGCAGCCGAGCGGCCGGATACAGCCATACTCGGCTGCACGCATTTCCCGCTATTGCGAGAGGCTATTGCAACAGTGCTTGGCCCCGACATAACTATCGTTGATTCGGCCTCCACGACAGCTGATGCGGTTGTAGCCCGGCTGGATGAACTCGGTCTGCGCAAAGCATCGGCTGCTACCGGCAGCCTGCAACTGGTGGCAACCGACAGCCCGGCGCGATTTGCCACGGTCGGCTCGGCATTCCTCGGTGAGCGCTTCACGGCAGACGACATTGAGCTGACCGATATTCATCCGCTCGAAATCGGTGCGCGCTGAAGCAAAGTTGATTGACCTTTTATCAAGTGGTTTCCGGCACTGCGTAGGGTAGCTCGGCAAGTCGCAGCGGCGCGCCACCGACGCTGAGTTGTGCCGTCAGTTCTGCGAGTCGAACCACAGCCAGCAGGTTGCCGTCCACCGCATCCACCACGGTTCCCACCCGCGTACCATCGGCCATGACCTGATCACCGGGGGCTATCGCGCTTGAGTCGGCGCGGAAGCGAAACATCCGGCGTTTGATGCGGCCAAGATTCTGGGTGCGGGCGACAATTTCCTGCCCCACGTAGCAGCCCTTGCTGAAACTGATGCCGCCGAGCAGGTCCAGGTTGACCATTTGCGGCACGAACGCTTCGCTGTTTTGCGGCCAGACGACCGGCATGCCGGCGCGGATATTGGCCAGTCGCCAGTCACCGGAGCTTGCGGCGCTGGTGTCTCCGGCGATTTGCCAGCCACCGCCGGGAACCTGCAAGCGGAGAAAATTATCGTCGGAATAACAGTTAGTTAAATTATCATCTTTAGAAGAATTATTAATAGTTGGCCAGACGCGTAATGGGCTGCACTCGATGCGGACGTCGGCCCGCAGCACAAACATTGTCAGCCGTCGGGCGATCGCAGCGGCGAGCGGCGCGGGCACAGCAAGCCAGACCGCATCCTGCCAGTCGGCGACCCAACTGATCAAAAACAGGCGCCCTTTGGGCGAATTCCAGCCCGCCAGCAGCGGCTGCTGCGGCGACAAGCCGGCCAGGTCTTGGGTTAACTGGCCCTGCAGAAATTCGATCCGGTCTTTGCCGGACACCCGGATGGCAGTCAGCAGGGTGTCGTCAGCGGGCTCAGTCATGTCATTCATAGCTAATGATTACGCGGGATTACGAGGATCGTAAGGTGCAAAACCGGGGGCATTCTGGCACACTTCGCGCCATGTCGGAGAGGCTCCCTGCGCATATCAGCAAATCACCCGGCGAGCGGACCGCGGCAACGGTCGGATCGCCGGGAGAACCCGTGGTTGTTCCGCTTCCTGACGATGGAGCGGAGCAGCAACAGGGGCGTGAAATTGGCGGTCCGCAGGGGCCGGAGCCCACACGTTACGGGGACTGGGAACGGAAGGGGCGTTGCATCGATTTCTGAGCGGAAGTCCGCTGGCGAGCACCAACCCTGCGCCGACAAACCTGGAAATTAAAATGACGGGTATTCAGTTCGCTGAGTATCCAGTCCGGCATATGACTCCGGAGTTTTGCACATGCCAGAAATAAAAAGACCTTTGTCTCCCCACCTGGGTGTCTACAAGTGGTCGGTGACCATGACGCTGTCTATTTTGCACCGCATGAGCGGCGTCGCGCTGTCATTGTGCGCACTGGCGCTGGTGGCGTGGATTGTTGCAGCCGCTTCCGGCACCGCGGCTTACGCGGTGGTGACAGGGCTGCTGACCGGCTGGTTTGGCATTCTGCTGTTGCTGGGGTTTTCGGCCAGTTTTTTTATTCACCTGGGCAATGGCATCCGTCACCTGTTCTGGGATGCCGGTTACGGCTTTGGCAGAGCTACGGCCCATAAAACCGGCGTTATCACACTGGCGGCCGCGGCGCTGCTTACGGTGCTGTTCCTCGCGGGGGTATGGTCATGAGTCTGGAGTCGCCACTTGGCAAATTCCTGGGGCATGGTTCAGCAAGGCGGGGAACCGAGCACTGGTGGGCACAAAAATTAACCGCAGTCGCGTTGGTGCCGCTGACTTTGTGGTTTGTCATCACGCTGCCGGGGCTGGATATCCGCGATCTGGCAGCGGCCCGGGCCTGGATAGCTGAGCCGATAAACGCGATTCCACTGTTGCTGCTGGTTATTGCCGGTTTGTATCACTCGCTGCTCGGCCTGCAGGTGGTGGTAGAGGATTATGTGCACGGCGCGCTCAAGGTCGTGACCTTGCTTGGTTTGCAGTTACTGCACTGGGCGCTCGCGGTTGCGGCTATTTACTCGGTTATTGTGATTTCAGTAGGTGCAGCTTGATGACGGGCGACTACGAGTTTATTGACCACACCTATGACGTGGTTGTGGTGGGCGCCGGCGGCGCCGGCCTGCGTGCCACCTTCGGTCTTGCCGAGGCAGGATTGAGCGCGGCCTGTATCACCAAGGTTTTTCCCACCCGCAGCCACACCGTTGCGGCGCAGGGCGGCATCAGTGCGGCGCTCGGCAACATGGGCGAGGATGACTGGCGCTGGCATATGTACGACACCGTCAAGGGCTCCGACTGGCTCGGTGACCAGGACGCCATCGAGTACATGTGCAAGGAAGCACCAGCGGCGATTATCGAGCTGGAGCATTACGGCGTGCCGTTTTCCCGTACCGAAGACGGCAAAATTTATCAGCGTCCTTTCGGCGGCATGACCACGCGCTTTGGTGAGGGCACAGCACAGCGCACCTGTGCAGCAGCGGACCGCACCGGCCATGCCATGCTGCATACGCTGTATCAGCAGTCGCTTAAGCACGATGCCACGTTTTATATAGAGTATTTCGCCATTGACCTGGTGATGGAGAACGGCGTCTGCCGCGGCGTGATAGCTATTGATATGGCCACCGGTCGCCTGCATCGTTTCCGCGCGCACCGGGTGATCATGGCAACCGGCGGTTACGGCCGGGCATTTTTCTCCTGTACGTCGGCGCATACCTGCACCGGCGATGGCAATGCCATGGTGTTGCGTGCCGGGCTACCGCTGCAGGATATGGAGTTTGTGCAGTTCCATCCTACCGGGATATACGGATCCGGCTGTCTGATTACCGAAGGGTCACGCGGCGAGGGCGGCTATCTGACCAACTCGGAAGGCGAACGCTTTATGGAGCGATACGCGCCGAACGCCAAGGATCTAGCCTCGCGGGATGTGGTGAGCCGTTCGATGACCATGGAAATCAATGCCGGCCGCGGCGTGGGTGCCGAACAGGATCATATTTATCTGCATCTGGAGCACCTCGGTCCCGAGGTAATCCAGGAGCGGCTGCCCGGTATCGCGGAAACTGCGAAAATATTCGCCGGTGTGGATGTCACTAAAGAGCCTATCCCGGTTATCCCGACGGTGCACTACAACATGGGTGGCATACCGACCAACTATCACGGCGAAGTACTGGACGGCAAGGGCGGCACCGTTGAAGGCCTGATGGCCGTCGGCGAGGCAGCCTGCGTTTCCGTGCATGGCGCCAACCGGCTGGGCTCCAACTCGCTGCTTGATCTGGTGGTGTTCGGTCGGGCGGCCGCGCATCGCTGTGCCGAGAAAGTGCAGTCCAACCAGCGCCAGCGGCCGTTGGCCGCAGACGCCGGCGAGCAGGCAGTAGCAAGGCTGGACAAATTGCGCCATGCCACAGGCAGCCGTGCCACCGCCGATATCCGTCTGGAAATGCAGAAGACCATGCAGCAGCATGCTGCCGTATTCCGTACCGGTGATTCACTGCGCGAAGGTATCGGCAAGCTGGCGAATACCTATGCAAGTTTTGCCAATGTGAGCGTGCAGGACCGTTCACTGGTCTGGAATACGGACCTGATCGAAACCATGGAGCTGGAGAATCTGCTGATGCAGGCCAGCGCCACCATCCGGGGCGCGGTTGAGCGCGAGGAGAGCAGGGGTGCACAGGCACGCGAGGATTTCCCGGACCGTGACGACAGCAACTGGATGAAGCACACGCTGGCCTGGGTAGATGCCGACGGTCAGGTGTCGCTGGACTATCGGCCGGTAAACCTGGAGACCCTGACCGATGAAGTTGAAACCGTGCCGCCCAAAGCGCGGGTTTATTAGGCACGCCTTTACTGTTTAGAGGATAGAGCATGGCCGAGTTCCAGCTACCGCCAAATTCCCGGGTCAGACCCGGCAAACATTTCCCGGCACCGGCAGGTGCCAGCAATGTGCGACGTTTTTCAATCTATCGCTATGATCCGGACAGCAGCGAAAACCCTCGCCTGGATACCTATGAGGTCGACATGGACAGCTGCGGGCCGATGGTGCTCGACGTGCTTATCAAGATTAAAAATGAAATAGATCCGACCCTGACTTTCCGGCGCTCCTGCCGCGAGGGAATCTGTGGTTCATGCGCGATGAATATAGCCGGCGGCAATACGCTGGCCTGCACGCAGGCAACCGCGGATCTGCAAGGCGACATTAAAATCTATCCTTTGCCGCACATGCCGGTAGTGAAGGATCTGGTGCCTGACCTGACCAATTTCTACGCGCAATACGCATCCATCAAGCCCTGGCTGCAGACCCGTACACCGGCGCCGCCGGATCAGGAGCGGCTGCAGTCCAAGGAAGATCAGGAAAAGATCAACACGCCGTCAGCCTGCATCCTGTGCGCCTGTTGTTCCACCAGCTGTCCAAGTTACTGGTGGAACAGTGATCGCTATCTGGGTCCCGCCGCATTGCTGGCAGCGTATCGCTGGCTGGTGGACAGCCGCGATGAAGCGACTGGTGAACGGCTTGATGAGCTGGAAGATCCGTTCCGGATTTACCGGTGTCACACCATAATGAATTGCACCAACGCCTGCCCGAAAGACCTCAATCCGGCCAAAGCGATAGCGGAAACCAAGAAGATGCTGGCGGCGCGCAGTCACTAGCTGATTGACGCTTCGGCTGCATACACACAGGGCAAGCACATGGGCGATCCGGAAATGGCACGGTTGCGCTGGCGCTGCCGGCGCGGTATGCGCGAGCTGGATATGCTGTTGCTGGGATACGTGGACGATACCTACCCGCAGGCCGGACCGGCCGAACAGGCTGCCTTCCGGCGGCTGCTAACCACGCCGGATCCCGAGATTCTGGCCTTGCTGACCGGGCGCGAGCGGACCGATGATGAGCATTTGGCTCATATCATTGAACGGCTTCTTAATCGCAAGCCGGCTTGACAGTTTGCCGCTGCCGCGCTGGTCGCAGGGACGGCTGCACTGGCGGTCGCGGCGGCTGGAGTTCTGCGCCGGTCAGTACTGGCTGGAGGATTCAGCGTCCGGCCGCACAGCCGTGCTATTGTTGCGGCACAAAAGCTTCTGGTGGCATAGCTTTGCGGGTATCACTCTACAAACGCCCGATTCCGGGCAGCAGACATTATGGTTTATTCGCCGCGGGCATAGCGCCGCATGGCGCCGCTTGCGTGCGCATTTCAGAATTCCCTGATGGGGCACTTTTTCTGCCTGGCAGGGAGAACTTTTGCGCGGTGGCCCGGTCTATCTACTCGTTGCTGGTGAACGGGTCCCGATATGGCGGCGGACGCTATGAGTGACAAGGCCAGCGACCAGTTCCTGGTAGACCGGGTACGTGCGGGGGACAAGCACGCATTCGATTTGCTGGTGCTGAAATATCAACAGCGCATCGTTAACCTGATCATGCGTTATGTAAAGGATCATGCCGAGGCGCTGGATGTGGCCCAGGAAGCTTTTTTAAAAGCCTACCGGGCAATACCTAAATTCAGAGGCGATAGTGCGTTTTACACATGGATGTATCGAATAGCTATCAACACTGCAAAGAATCATCTGGTCGCGGCCGGGCGTCGTCCATTGGATCATGCCACGGATATATCCGAGCCTGAGGAATTTGACTGGCACACGCGCATGCAGGATCACGACTCTCCGGAAAGGCAGGCCATAGGTGAAGAGCTGCGCGAAACAGTCGAGACGGCAATCCGTGAATTGCCGGATGACCTGCGCACCGCAATTATTCTCCGGGAAATAGACGGCTTGAGTTATGACGAAATTGCACAGGTCATGGAGTGCCCGGTAGGAACTGTGCGGTCGCGGATATTTCGCGCCCGTGAGGCTATTGATAAATGTATCAGGCCGGTGCTGGACGATGATTAGACTGGCCTGATTGTGAACATTTACTGACTGCACAACCGAAGATACTCGACAGACGCTGAGGCTGATATGGAAAAGGATGTAACCCGACATATAGAAGAGCAGTTGTCCGCTTTTCTGGACGGCGAATTGCCGGAAGAAGAACTGGCCATGCTCGTCAGGCGTCTTGAACGGGATGAAAGCTATCGGGCTACTCTGGATCGCTATGCCCTGATCGGCGGCGCCCTGCGCAATGACCCCGGTGCCGCGGATATCAGCGGCCTGCGGCAGGGCATCCGGGTCGCGCTGGATCAGGACGAAACTGTTGCTAAAGATACTGCTCCGCAGGCAAGCCAGCTTGCCGAGGGCGGTGGCCAGGTGCGCTACCTGCTAGCCGCTTCGCTGGTTGTCGGCATGATGGCGGTATTTTTTGGTGGCGGCTTTAACCAGGAGCTCAGCCAGTCTCCGGTGCAGGGTATAGCCCGGACGGCCGTGCCGGCAGCTCCGGTGCAGCAGGCGGCCTTGCAGGTGCAGGCCGTGGCAGGCGAGGATCCGGTGCGTGCCCGTCATCAGGCTGAATTACGACGTATCAAGCTCGATCAGGAGCGTATGCGCAGCTACCTGATCTCGCACGGCGAATACGCCCGGCCGATGCAGGGTGCATTGGCCGATTCAAGCATGTATGTTCAGCAGGCCAGTTTTTCCGAATAACAGCTTCTGTCATGCCGCTAACCCAGACTTTTCCGGCACCCGCTAGCATGCTGACACGTACCTTGCTGACGGTCGCGGTTGCCGGCCTGCTGCTGCCCGCCCATGCGCCGGCGCAGGATGCGGAAGCATGGCTCATGCGCATGGCCGAGGCAGTGGAAGGGCTCAACTATGAGGGCACCTTCGTTTACATGACTCCTGGTAAGGCGGAAACTTTCAAGGTGTTCCACCGGGTTGATGCCCGCGGCACCACAGAGCGATTGATTGCACTGGACGGCGCCGGTGCGGAAATCATCCGTAGCGCTACCGAAAGAATTTGTATTTTCCCGCGCCAGAAGCTGGTCGTGGTAGGCACACGCCGTGGCATGGATGCCAAAGGCAACCCGCTGCGTGCCAGTCTGCCACGGTATAGCGAACGCCTCAGTCAGTTGTACGAAATTCGGCTGCTCGGAACTGATCGCGCCCTGAACCGGGAAACGGCCGTTATAGCGATAGACCCTCGCGATATTTTTCGTTTCGGCTACCGGCTCTGGCTGGATAAAGCCACTGCCATGCCTCTCAAGTCGCAGCTAATCGGCAGTAACCCGGAAATGCCGCTCGAAGAAGTCCGCTTTACACATATCCGACTGCCGCGACTGGTCGCGGCAGCCGCCGTCGAAACCCAGTTGGACACTACCGGATTTACCTGGCGCCGCCAGAGCGATGAGCCGCAGGAGGCGCAGGCGGCCGCTGCGGTTGCGCGGCAGTCCTGGCGATCGCTTGATCTGCCGGTCGGGTTTGAACTCCTCAACGAATCGCTGGAATACACCGGATTCAGTGCCGACCCGCGCACTCACCTGGTTTATTCCGATGGCCTCGCGACCGTGTCAGTGTTTGTCGATGTGGCCGTGGCCGCATCCGAGCAGGCGGAAGGACTGTCGATGATGGGCGCTGCCAATGCTTATTCCGTCATGCAGGACGGTCAGCTGGTCACCGCCATGGGTGAAGTGCCGCCGCAGACGGTGGAGCAGATCGCTTTTTCCACCCGCGTTGTTGACGACTGAGGGCGCGCAGTGCTGACGCGGCAGATGTCGTATTGCGCCGAACGGGGCGCATTGACCGCCGCCCGCCCGCAATCTGCGTGCCGCTCCTGCAGTCTGTCGGGAGCCTGCGGTGCGACGCTGCTCGAGCGAGTCTGTCGGACTGATGTCGAATTGCGGCTGGACCGCTACGGCGAATCCGCGCCGGCCGCCGGCGCCGAGTTTACTGTGCGCATGCCCGCAGCAAGCTTTCTGCGCATCTGCGCAACACTGTTTCCGGGGCTGGCACTATTAACCCTGGGTGGCAGCTGGTTTGCGAGCCTGATCAATCCTGCCGGCGGTGAAGTTGCTGCTGTGGCCGGCGCCGCCGCCGGTCTGGTGGTGGGCGCGCTGATGCTGAGGCTGTATGATTCACGGTTGGAAAGCCGGGGCCCAGGCAGCCGGCTGGTTATTGAGCCGTCAGGGCGGGTTTCCGAGAGCGATTCCTGACCTCATCAGGAACGGGTTTCCGGTGCGCGAAGTCATTGTATACAGCCGTCAGGGCTGTCATTTGTGTGAACTCATGCTTGAGCAGGTAGCGCCATTGTGTCGTGGCAAGGCTGATGTCGTGGTGCGCGATGTAGATACCCGTGTCGAATGGGCTGATGCCTACGGTGTTGAAGTGCCGGTGTTGCTGCTGGATGGCGCTGAAGTGTGCCGCTACGAATTCGACCGCGCGGCCTTCGTGGCTGCGCTGAATGGTGCAGCAAGCGGCCAGCACGCCACATGATTGCGCATACGCCATGAGCAACATTCGCAATTTCTCCATTATCGCCCATATTGACCACGGCAAGTCGACGCTGGCCGACCGTTTTATCCAAACCTGCGGCGGTCTCAGCGAGCGGGAAATGGCTGAACAGGTGCTCGACTCCATGGATCTCGAACGGGAGCGCGGCATAACCATCAAGGCGCAAAGTGTATCCCTGGATTACCAGCATCCCGACGGCAGTGTTTATCAGCTGAACTTCATTGATACACCGGGACACGTGGATTTTTCCTACGAGGTCTCGCGTTCGCTGGCAGCATGCGAGGGCGCCCTGCTGGTGGTGGATGCTACCCAGGGGGTGGAGGCACAGAGCGTTGCCAACTGCTACACGGCCATCGATCAGGGGCTGGAAGTCATACCTGTCATCAACAAGGTGGATCTGGCTTCGGCCGACCCCGAAGGGGTAAAGCAGCAGATCGAAAACGTTATCGGCGTTGATGCTACCGATGCGCTGCTGGTCAGCGCCAAAACGGGACAGGGTATCGAAGAGTTGCTGGCCAGTCTGGTCGAGCGCATACCGCCGCCGGAAGTAGCTGAGGATGAGCCGCTGCAGGCGCTCATTATCGATTCATGGTTTGACAACTACGTCGGGGTGGTCTCTCTGGTGCGCATTGTGAAAGGCACGCTGCGCAAGGGCGACAAAATCAGGGTGATGTCGACACGCGATGACCACCTGGTAACGGAACTCGGTGTTTATACGCCGAAAAAAACGCCCCGCGATGTGCTTCGCTCCGTTGAGGTGGGCAACTCCATCGCCGGAAGTAAGGAGATTCATGGCGCTCCGGTAGGTGACACCCTGACCCATGCAGCGCGGCCCTGTGAAAAGGCATTGCCCGGGTTTCAGCACGTTCAGCCGCGCGTGTTTGCCGGGTTGTTTCCGATCCGCTCTGACGATTTCGAAGACTTTCGCGACGCGCTGAGCAAACTGCATCTGAATGATGCA
This sequence comes from Gammaproteobacteria bacterium, assembly GCA_030429685.1. Taxonomy (GTDB): domain Bacteria; phylum Pseudomonadota; class Gammaproteobacteria; order Steroidobacterales. The sequence goes on along the minus strand of JAUIEY010000003.1, from coordinate 19,238 downwards.
GCCTTGCAATACGAGCCGGAATCATCCCAGGCGCTGGGGTTTGGTTTCCGCTGCGGATTTCTAGGTACACTGCACATGGAGATAGTGCAGGAGCGTCTGGAACGGGAATACGGTCTGGAGCTGATCGGTACTGCGCCTACGGTTGTCTATGAGGTCGTTCTGACCGATGGCGAGGTGCGGCGGCTGGAAAACCCGGCCGGACTTCCGCCGTCAGGCAGTATTGCTGAAATTCGCGAGCCCTATGTGATGGCGTCAATACTCACGCCGGCGGAATTTGTCGGCAAAGTCATGCAGCTCTGCATAGACCGCCGCGGTACCCAGAAACGTATGCAGCACCTGGGTTATCACGTGCAGCTCGACTATGAGCTGCCGCTGGCCGAAATAGTCATGGATTTTTTTGACAGACTTAAATCTGTCAGTCGCGGCTTTGCCTCGCTGGATTACCACCTGACCGAATTCAAGGCGGCGGACCTGGTGCGGCTCGACATACTCATCAACAAAGAACAGGTGGATTCGCTGTCAATCATTGTGCATCGTGATTCTGCCTATACTCGCGGCCGCGATCTGGTGGATAAATTGCGCGAACTGATACCACGGCAGATGTTTGAAGTGGCCATACAGGCTGCTATCGGCGGGCATATTATTGCGCGGTCGTCGGTCAAGGCTCTGCGCAAAAACGTAACCGCGAAATGTTATGGTGGCGACGTTTCACGCAAGCGGAAATTGCTGGAAAAGCAGAAAGCCGGCAAGAAACGCATGAAGCAGTTCGGCTCGGTGGAAATTCCGCAAGAGGCCTTTCTTGCGGTTCTGCAGGTCGGTGACGGCAGCGGACACAAATAACTCATGAATTTTGAATTGATACTGGTGAGTCTGACACTGGTCAGCGGGCTTATTGCCGGCGTCGAGGTTCTCTATCGGCGGGTTTCTTCGGTCGATGCGTCGGCACCACCGTCAGATAATATCGCTGTCGAATATTCGCGCTCGTTTTTTCCGGTTTTATTGCTGGTCGTGGTAGTGCGGTCATTCCTTTATGAGCCATTTCGAATTCCGTCGGGCTCAATGATTCCTACCCTGCTGGTTGGCGACTTCATCTTCGTCAACAAGTACACTTATGGTTTGCGCCTACCCGTGCTGCATACCAAAGTGCTGGATGCGAACGACCCGGAACGGGGCGATGTGATGGTGTTCAGGCTGCCCTCCGATCCCGGTGTAAATTACATCAAGCGGGTTGTGGGTTTGCCGGGTGACACGGTCGAGTACCGTAATCGCCGTCTGGTCATCAATGGCGAGGCGGTGCAAATGGACAGCTTGCGCGGCGAGGAGCAGGCATTGCGCTCCTACGGCCAGGTCGCGATGGAGCAGCTTGGCGACACGCGCCATCCGGTCCGCATCGATTTGCGACGGCCCAGCCGGGAAGGGCGCTACGTCGTGCCTGCCGGGCACTACTTCATGATGGGTGACAATCGCGATAACAGTGCGGATAGCCGGTTCCCCTCGGTGGGATTCGTGCCCGAGAAGAATATCGTTGGCAAGGCGGTGCGTATCTGGATGAGTTGGGATTTCACTAATGCCCCGCAATGGGGGAGAATCGGTAACGCTGTCAACTAGGTGGTTACAGGAGAGCACGCGATGCGCAAGCAACAGCAGGGCATGACGACAATCGGTTTGATTATTCTGGTGGCATTCATCGGGTTGTTTGGTTTCGGCATACTGCAGTTGGTTCCGGTGTATCTGGAAAACATGCGAATACAGCAGATCATGAATCAGGCCAAGACCAATCTGGACGGGCAGAAAGCCTCTGTGGTCGAGATTCGTGCCGCGTTAAGCAAAGGCGCCAACGTTGAAAGCCTGTACGACATAGATGTACGCAAGGATTTCACGATCAAGCGCACCGCATCCGGCTACACTTTGTCGACCGAATACGAGCGTCAGCAGCCCTTTATTGCCAATGTTTATCTGACGGCCAAGTTCAGCCACGAGGTAGAGATTATCCGGTGAGTGCTGCCAGCAACTGGGCCGCCAGAACGCTGGGCTACAGCTTCAGCGATACCGAACTGCTGGAGCGGGCCCTGACGCATAAGAGCAGATCCGCCCGTCACAACGAAAGGCTGGAGTTTCTTGGCGATGCCGTGCTGGACCTGGTGATTTCCGATGCGTTGTATCGCATTCAACCTGAGGCTGATGAGCACGTGCTGACGCGCTGGCGTTCGCGGCTGGTGCGTGGTGAAACTTTGGCCGAGGTGGCCGGCGGTCTCGATCTGGAAAAGCACCTCAGTCTCGGTCAGGGCGAGCACCAGCGACCGTCTATTCTGGCGGACACCCTTGAAGCATTGTACGGTGCCGTGTGGCTCGATGGCGGCTATGCCAGCGCAGCGCAAGTGATTGAGCATCATTTCGCTGCCCGGCTGGCCGAACCTCCGCCGCGCGACAGCCTCAAGGACCCCAAGTCGCAACTGCAGGAATTGTTGCAGGGGCGGGGATTGCAGTTGCCCGTCTATGAACAGCTGGAGCAGACGGGGCCGGTGCATGCGCCGCGGTTTGTGGTCGGTTGCCGGCTGGCAGACCTTGATATCACAACCGAAGGCTGCGGCAGCAGCCGGCGCAAAGCGGAACAGCGCGCCGCGGCCAAAGCCATCAGCGAAATTGAACAGCCTTAAGCCAAGCGAAACGGTCAGCAATCATCGCAGTGGCTTTATTGCGGTGATCGGGCGACCCAATGTCGGCAAGTCAACGCTGGTCAATGCACTGGTGGGTCACAAAATAAGCATCGTAACGTCGAAGCCGCATACTACCCGGCATGCCATACTGGGCATTTTGACAGAACCGGAATGGCAGCTGGTGTTCATTGATACGCCGGGCATGGATGGCGGCACTGGCCGGCTGATAAACCGGGCTATGAACAAGGCCGCGACCGCTGCGCTGGGGCAGGCCGACGCGGTATTGCTGGTGGTTGAAGCAGGACGATGGCGGGACAAGGATCAACAGGCGCTTGAACAGGTTCAGCATAGCGGTTTGCCAGCCATACTGGTCGTCAACAAGATCGATCGCGTCCGGCCGCGCGAAAAATTACTGCCGGAACTTGCCGCACATGATCAGCGCCACGAGTTTGCTGCCATTGTGCCGGTGTCGGCCTTGCGTCAGGAAAATCTGCTCCAGCTGCGCGAACAACTGGTCGCGCTGCTGCCGCAGCAGGAGCCGTTTTACGACCCGGATACGGTTACCAACCGCGATCTGAGCTTTAAGGCAGCAGAAACACTGCGGGAAAAGCTCATGCACAGTCTGCGTGACGAGGTACCTTATGGACTGGGCGTTGAAATCAGTTCGCTGCGCGAGGATGAGGCAGGTCGCGTCATCATCGATGCCACAATCTGGGTGGATCGCGAATCGCACAAAGGCATAGTGATTGGCAAGCGCGGCCAGCTGCTAAAAGAGGTCGGGTCGGCAGCTCGCGAGGAACTGCAGCAGAGCCTGCAAAAACGGGTCCACCTGCAGTCGCATGTCAAAGTGAAACGCAACTGGTCCGACAACGCCCAGTCGATTCGTGAACTTGGCTATGACGGTGAATTGTGAGCATGTCCGCACGCGTTGATCTGGAGCCGGCCTGGGTATTGCATGCCCGTGGCTATCGCGAAACCAGTCAGTTGCTGGAGGTATTCAGCCATGCGCATGGCCGCGTAGGTTTGGTGGCGCGCGGGGCCAGGCGCCCCAAGTCGCCACTGCGCGGGTTGCTGAACCCTTTCCAGCCCCTGCGCCTGTCATGGTCCGGGCGGGGCGATCTGCAGACTCTGCGTGATGCGGAGATGGCCGGCGGCAGTTTGCCGCTGACAGGTGATGCCCTGCTGGCCGGGTTCTACCTGAATGAGTTGCTGATCCGTTTTATGCAGCGCGCTGACCCGCATCCCAATCTGTTCGCCTTTTACGGCCAGACACTGGACAGTCTGCAAAACTGCAGTGATGTTGAGCCGGCTTTGCGACGTTTTGAAATAGCCATGCTGGCCGAGGCCGGCTATGCGCTGAATTTTCAGACCGAAGCGCACCGGCCGGAACCGCTGATTCCGGAGCAGCGCTACGAGTTTTTTGCCGAGCAGGGCGCTGTCGCGCTGACCGATGCTACTGGCAGCACCGGATTTTCCGGTGCCGAGTTGCTGGCAATTGGTCAGGACGATTTTTCAGACCGGCAGGTTCGCAGGGCAGCCCGCCGGCTGCTGCGTCAGGTCATAAATGCCCATCTGGGCGACAGTGGTCTGCGAACCCGGAAAGTTGCTGCAGCCATGAAGCGTTGAGGCCATAATTCCGGCTCGGAGGAATGTACCCATGTTACTAGGTGTCAATGTCGATCACGTGGCGACACTGCGACAGGCGCGTGGCACGGCTTATCCGGATCCCGTTGCGGCAGCGCTGCTGGCTGTGCAATCCGGTGCCGACAGTATTACCGTGCATCTGCGTGAGGATCGCCGGCATATTCAGGATCATGATGTCGAAAGACTCACGGCGCAGGCCGGCACCCGCGTCAACCTGGAAATGGCCGTGACCGAGGAGATGCTGGCCGTTGCCTGCCGGCTGCAGCCGGCTGATGTCTGTCTGGTGCCTGAGAAACGTCAGGAACTGACCACCGAGGGCGGTCTTGATGTCTGCTCGCAGATGGCCCCGGTTGCCGCGGCCTGCGAGCGACTCAGCGCGGCAGGTATCCGTGTGTCATTGTTTATTGACCCGGTAAACGCTCAGGTTGATGCCGCCCGGCAGTGCGGCGCGGCCGCAGTCGAACTGCATACTGGTACTTATGCCGATGCCACCGATGCCGCTGAACGGCAGCAGGAACTGCAGCGCATTCGCGCAGCGGCGGAGTATGCACATGGCCGGCAGCTGGTGGTCAACGCCGGTCACGGGTTGCACCTTGAAAACGTGCACGATATTGCCGCAATAGATGAAATTGTGGAGCTGAATATCGGGCATGCCCTGATTGCGCAGGCTGTTTTTGACGGGTTGTCTGCAGCGGTTGCGGAAATGAAGCGGCGCATGCTGGCGGCACGGGCGACATGATTTACGGCGTCGGCACGGATATTTTGCAACCTGACCGGGTGGCAAAGGTTTTCGAACGGTTCGGTGAGCGCTTTGTTGAGCGCTTGCTGCTGCCGGAAGAGCGGCAGTATTTTGCCTACACCAAAAATCCGGTACGTTTCCTGACTATGCGTTTTGCCGCCAAAGAAGCAATAGTAAAAGCCATGGGCACCGGGTTTGCCAACGGTATGTGGATTCGCGATTGTGGCACTACGCCCGATCGTTTGGGCAAGCCGGAAATTATTTTTTCACCGCGCGGGCAGGCCAAGTGTGACGAACTGGGTATCGCAGGCGGTCATTTATCGCTGACTGACGAAGCCGGGTTGGTGGTGGCATTTGCGGTGCTGGAAAAAAGCAGAGGTTGAACATGGAGTGCCTGGTATTTGATATTGAAACGGTGCCGGACACTGAGCTGGGCGCACAGCAGCTGGGGATGCACGACATAAGCGCTGCGGACGTGGCCAAGGCCATGTTTTTCAACCGTATGCAGGAAACCGGCAATGAATTTTTGCCACTGTATCAGCACCGGGTAGTCGCTATTTCGGTGGTACTGCGCAGCGGCAGTGACAGCTTTGCGGTCTGGACACTGGGTGACGAAGACAGCGACGAGGCAGAACAGGTGCAGCGCTTTTTCGATGGCATAGAGCGCTACAAACCGACACTGGTGTCCTGGAACGGCTCGGGATTTGATTTGCCGGTGCTGCATTATCGTGCCCTGAGGCACGGCATCCGGGCACCCGCTTATTGGGAAACCGGCGACACCAACCGCGATTACCGTTTCAACAATTACCTGTCGCGCTACCACTGGCGGCACGTCGATGTCATGGATGTGCTGTCCGGGTTTCAGCCGCGCGCCCGCGCGCCGCTTGATGCCGTGGCGAGCATGCTCGGCTTTCCGGGCAAGATGGGCATGTCGGGTGACAAGGTTTGGGATAGTTTCCAGGCCGGCCGACTGTCCGAAATCCGCAATTATTGCGAGACTGATGTGCTGAATACCTATCTCGTCTACCTGCGCTTTCAGTACATGCGTGGTTTGCTGAGCGATGCCGCCCTGGAGCATGAATACGCTATCGTTCGCGAAGTATTGAAACAGTCAGATGCACAGCATCTGCAGGAATTTCTGACTGCGTGGCAGGGCGCCGCAGGCTGATAGTTGGTATGGCGCGCCGTAAGGAAAGTCCTGTCGAACAGGCATCCATCCGGGATTTGATGATTGACGGTCGCGGCGTAGCTGATCTCACCGGCAAGGCGGTATTCGTCGACGGTGCGCTGGCAGGTGAGGAAGTCAGGTTCCGCCGCCGCCGGCGGCGCAAAAATTACGATGAAGCCGAATTGCTCGAAGTGGTGGTTGCGGCAGCGGATCGGATCGACCCGCGCTGCGACAGTTTCGGTATCTGCGGCGGCTGCGCTCTGCAGCATCTCGAAGCCGGGGCGCAGTTGCGACTCAAGGAGCAGGTGTTGCTCGATGCCCTGCAGCGCATCGGTGGCATTGCGCCGGAACAACTGTTACCGGCGCTGGCCGGACGGCCTTTTGGCTATCGACGCAGGGCGCGCCTCGGGGTACGCCGCGTGGACAAGAAGAATCGGGTGCTGGTGGGCTTCCGTGAAAAGCACAAGCCCTACATCGCCGATATGCAGCATTGTGAAACCCTGGTAGAGCCCCTGGCCGAACTGATTTCACCTTTGGCCGAGTTGATTGAAACGCTGTCAGTTAAGCGTGATATACCCCAGGTGGAACTGAGTTACGGCGACAATTTTTCCGCGGCGGTGGTGCGGGTATTGACCGCACCTGCGGCCGCTGATTTACAGGCGCTGCAGAGCTTTGCAGAGCGTCACAATGTGCAGGTCTGGCTGCAGACCGGCGGACCTGACACATTGCGGCTGCTGGATGGCAGCCGGGAGGCTGAGCCACTGGAATACGAATTGCCGGAATTCGGCTTGCGGCTGCAATACGGGCCGCTGGATTTTGTGCAGGTGAATCAGGACATGAACCAGCGCATGCTTACGCAGGCACTGCAATTGCTGCATCCGCGGCCCGGCGAAAAGCTGCTGGACCTGTTTTGCGGCATTGGCAATTTCAGTCTGCCGCTGGCGCGAAGTGGTGCCGTGGTGACCGGCATAGAGCTGGATGCGGCGATGGTTGGCAAGGCCCGCGACAATGCGCGATTCAACCGGCTTGATAACGCAGAGTTTCAGGTTGCCGATCTAAGTGTTGCCGGCCAGCAGCAGCCCTGGTGGCGCAGTGACTATGATGCAGTACTGCTGGATCCGCCCCGGGCCGGCGCGCTGGAAGCCTTGCCGCTGGTTGCAGGGACCGGCGCCGGGCGCCTGTTGTATGTCTCCTGTCACCCGGGGTCGCTGGCACGCGATGCGGGCATACTGGTGCGAGAGCATGGCTACCGGTTGCGCAAGGCCGGTGTAATGGACATGTTTCCGCAAACCGGGCACGTTGAAGCCATGGCACTGTTTGAAAGGGCGGCGACATGACGCTGGGGCCGCTGATGATAGATATCGCCGGTCCGGAGTTAACAGCGGCCGACCGCGAACTGCTGCGCCACCCGCTGGTGGGTGGTGTGATTCTGTTCAGCCGCAATTACGCGGACCGGGAGCAACTGACCGAACTCAATCGGCAGATACATGCAGCCCGTTCGCCGGCGGTGCTCATTGCAGTGGATCATGAAGGCGGGCGCGTGCAACGTTTTCGCGATGGGTTTACTGAGTTGCCGCCGCTGCGCCGGGTGGGACGCCTGTTTGACTCTGAGCCGGCAACAGCACGGGAGCTGGCGCGTCTGCATGCGCGGCTGATGGCAATAGAGCTGCTCGATACCGGTGTGGATTTTAGTTTCGCGCCGGTACTGGATATTGATCGCGGGCTTTGCGAAGTCATAGGTGACCGGGCGCTGCATGGCGATCCCGAGGCGGTAGCTGCGCTGGCGCTGGCGTATATGCAGGGGATGCGACGGGCCGGCATGGCGGCGGTGGCGAAACATTTTCCCGGGCACGGCGGTGTGGTCGGTGACTCGCACCTGACTTTGCCAGAGGACCGGCGTGAATATCCGGATTTGCTGGATGACATGCGACCATATCGCAGTCTTATCGACGATGGTCTCAAAGGCATAATGATGGCGCATATTCGCTATGCAGCCGTGCAACCGGAGGTAGCCAGTCTGTCTTCGTACTGGATCCGGCAAATCCTGCGCGGTGAACTGGGTTTCCGTGGTGCGGTATTCTCCGACGACCTCAGCATGGCAGGTGCGCAGGGTGCCGGTGACCCCACGCAGCGCTCGGCCATGGCGCTGGAAGCCGGTGCCGACATGATACTGGTATGTAATGACAGGCCCGCCGTGGAGCGGGTGCTGGATGAGTTGCGCCCGGCTGATGATGTCGCAGCACATGCCCGGCTCGCGGCGATGCGCCCGGTAACCGAGCGCTATGCCGAATGCCGCTATGGCTCTGCGGGCTGGCGGGAGTGCTGCGCGCAACTGACTGCTGCAACAGCTACGCCGCCACTCGAGCTGGATGGCGAAAGTTGAACCGGCCGCTGTCACTAACGCCTGTCACCGGACTGCCTGCCGGCTGCGAACAGATTCTTGATGCCGCTACCGTGCAGGCGGGATTCGACTCGCTGGCGCAACAGCTGCAACCGGTTGTCAGCGAGCAGCAGTGCCTGCTGCTGGCGGTCATGAATGGTGGCATGTTCCCGCTTATGCAGTTGATGCAGCGCCTGCATGGCGACTACCTTATCGACTACTGCCATGTCAGCCGCTACCGGGATACCACCACCGGTGGCGAATTACACTGGCTGCGCTATCCGCCGCCGACGGTTGCCGGCAGAACAGTGCTGGTTGTCGATGATATTTACGATGCAGGGGAGACTCTGCTGCGGGTTGCGGAGGCCTGTCAGCAGGCCGGCGCTGCCCGGGCGCTGACGCTGGCGGCCTTCGTAAAGCATAACCCCCGTCGGTCCGCGGCCCTGCAACCGGACTACAGCAGCGGCCTGACGGTGCCGGACCGCTACGTGTTTGGCTGTGGGATGGATTATGCCGGCCACTGGCGCCACCTGCCGGCGGTTTACGCGTTGCCGGCGGAGGCCGGGGCATGACAGTCGTTGCGGTGATCGGCGGCACCGGCGCGGCGCTGTTTCCGCGCGCTGCCGAGTCCGAACGCCTCAGCCTGCCCGGCAACTGGGGAACGGCCTCGGCCGAGGTGCTCGCCTGGGAACAATACGGCCATCGCGTGCTGTTTCTGGCGCGCCATGGCGAGGCCGGCAGCATACCGCCGCACCGGGTTAACTACCGCGCCAATATGCGGCTGCTGGCCGACCTGGGTGCCGAGCAGGTTATCGCGCTCAACGCGGTTGGCGGGATAGGCGTGCCCAGTGGCGCACTGGTGGTGCCGGATCAGCTGCTGGATTACACCTGGGGTCGCCCGCACACCTTCTTCGACAATCCGGATGGGCCGACAGAATTTGTCGATTTTACAGAACCTTATGATTCTAATTTAAGAAAAAGCCTGATTAAGGCTTGTGCTGCTGCCGGGAGCGCTGCTATTGCCACCGGCACCTACGGCGCGACGCAGGGTCCGCGACTGGAGTCAGCGGCTGAAATCCGCCGGCTGCGTCAGGATGGCTGCACTGTCGTCGGCATGACCGGCATGCCAGAAGCCGGACTGGCTCGCGAGCTGGGTCTGCCTTACGCTTGCCTGGCGCTGGTGGTCAATGCTGCCGCGGGCTCTGCTACCGACATCGAACCGGCGGGCATTCACGCCGCCATAGAGCAGCATTTGCAGGCAACCGTCACGGCGGCCGGGCGCGTCATCAGCTGCTACCTCGAGCAGCTCTGATTACTGCTCGCGGAATTCGCAGGCGAATCCCGCATTGCCTCAAAGTGACGGCCGTCACAGTCGCAAACCCGCATGAGCAGTAGTATCCCGTAATAGGTTAAATACCACTGGGGCATTTCCGCACAACAATTGCCATGTTCGGGCTGAGCAAAAACATCATTAAGCAAGCGCTGGATTTATCCCCGGTTGCGACGCTGATTGTGGACCTGAAGGCCGAGCCGCAAGCCGTGCAGTATGTTAATCAGGCTTTCGAAGCACTTAGCGGTTTTGATGCAGCGGAACTGATCGGTCGCCCCTGGGCTCAATTGCTGGAATCAGCCGCTGACTCAGCTGCCGACACGCAATTGCGCGAGGTGCAGCTGCGCTGCCATCCGCGACTCGGTGCTGCCGAATTTCTCCGGCTGGATTTGTTGCCTTTGTATGATGGACCCGGAGCGCCGCGATACTGGCTGGGTACCGAGCAGCAGGTTGCCAGCGCGGCGGAACAGCAGGACGCGGAACGTGAAGCGCTGCTGTCCGTGCTGCGGGATGCTCGCACCCACCTGCGGCGTCTCGACGGTCGCGACAGCGCGACCGGCGTCCTCAATCGCCGGGCCTTTGAAGACCTGCTGCAGCGAGACTGGGTACTGGCCCGTCGCGAGCAACGCTCGGTAGCACTGATGGTGTTTCAACTGGAGCATTTTGATGCCTACCGCGATGTTTTCGGTCGCCATGCTGCCGACGCCTGCCTGCGCAAGGTTGCGCATGCGATCAGCGGGTCATTGCGCCGTGCGGGTGATCTGACAGCACGCTACGCTGATGACCGCTTTGCTGTATTGATGGGTGAGGCCGACGCATCTCAGGCGGGCGAACTGGCGCGGCGCATAGCCGACAAGGTCCGTGGTCTGGCGATTCATCACCCGCGCGCGATGCATGAGCGATTTGTGACCGTGTCGTTCGGCGTGGCATCCGTTGTTCCTGACGGCTCACTGGGTCAGCCCGATCTGATTGACCGCGCGGAGCGGGACCTGGCGGACCGACCTGCCGGCGCCCGTCAGTTGTCGGCTGGCTGAAGCCGGCTGACCGATGCCAGCACGCCAAACTCCGGCTGGTCGAAATACACGGTACGGCCGAGTCGCATGCGGCGCGAATCGACGATAGCCGGCAATACGCGGTTCACCGGCAATAGCTGACTCATAGCGCCGCCACGCCGGCCGATCGCACTGTCACCGAGCGTCAGGTCCACCGCCAGATGCAGGTAGCGCTTGCGGTAGAGTTTCACCGTGCCGCTCAGCTCAGAGCCGGGATCCAGTTCGTCTGCCGCAATACCCTCCGCCACCGCGACGTCTTCAGCGGCCTGAATCCAGGCCAGGTGGCTCACCAACTGGTAGGCATCAAGTCGTTCCAGTCGCTCGGCATCCTTGCGCATGACCAGCTTGTCAGTTGCGACTGGTTGCCAGAAAGTTTCGCCCGTCGCGGCGTCGTTGAATTCGATAACCGGTTCCGCTGGCGCCGCCAGTCTCGCCAGTTGCTGATCCAGCAGATCATTCAGTTCGGGTTCCACCAGCCGGGAAATTTCGGCGGTGTTGCGCGACTGATCGAGATGCCGGAAAACCAGTACCTCGACCTGGTAACGCGTCTGCGGCTCGTCTTCACCCTCCGGATCCTGTTGCGCCAAAGCCGGCGCGGCCAGCAGCAGCGCGCTAAGCATTAAGGTGCACCGGGTCACGGCAAAAGTCCGACGGGCTGTATGGCGCTTGTTCATGGCGCCCATCTTAACCATTGACGGTTTGCGCGTCATGGCCGCCGGAGTGCAGCCAGCCCTGCAGCAGCTCTTCCAGCGCGGTAAACCGGTCATTTGCGTCGCTAAGCTCGGCGCGCAGCACAAAGCGCTGCTGCCGGTCGAAGCCGTAGCGGTCCGGCTGGGCCGCAATCAGCGCAACCAGGTCATGGGTGTCCACCCGGGGAGTTGCGCCGAACTGCACAGTGATGCCGCCGCCGGTCGCTTCAATCTTGTCGATGCCGAGCGTCGAGGCGAGCAGCCGCAGGCGGGTCTGGCGGAACAGGTTTTTGGTTGCCTCGGGCAGCATGCCGAACCGGTCGATGAGTTCCACCTGCAGTTCACGCAATGCATCAGCGCTGGCGGCGCTGGCAATTCGTTTGTAGTGCATCAGGCGCATCTGAATGTCCGGCATATAGTCTTCGGGCAGCAGGGCGGGGAGCTGCATGTTCAGCTCACAGCCGCTGCGGCGGGTGGCATCCAGATCCGGAGTCTCGCCGCGGCGGATAGCTGCCACGGCGCGCCCCAGTAGTTCGGTATACAGGCTGAAGCCTATCTGCTGCAGCTGGCCGGTCTGCTGTTCGCCCAGCAGCTCGCCGGCACCGCGAATCTCCAGATCGTGCGTCGCCAGCACGAAGCCGGCGCCCAGATCCTCCATAGCTTCGATGGCATCGAGGCGCTTTTTGGCATCGGCGGTCAGCAGATTGTCCGGCGGTGTCAGCAGGTAAGCGAATGCCTTGTGATGCGACCGGCCGACACGCCCCCGCAGCTGGTGTAACTGGGCAAGGCCGAAGCGGTCAGCCCGGTTAATAATGATGGTGTTGGCGCTGGGTATGTCGATGCCGCTTTCGATAATGGAAGTGCACACCAGTATATGAAAACGCCGGTGATAGAAATCCAGCATGATCTGTTCCAGTTCCTGCTCGCGCATCTGGCCATGCGCTACGCGCATTTTTGCGTCGGGAATGATCTCCTGCAGACGCCGTGCCTGCTTCTCAATGTCGTCTATGCGGTTGTGCACAAAATAGACCTGTCCGCCGCGCTTCATTTCGCGCTGACAGGCTTCACGCAGCAGTGGAGTTTGCCATTGGGTGACGAAGGTTTTGATGGCCAGCCGGCTTTCCGGCGGGGTGGTAATCAGTGACAATTCGCGCAGTTCGCCCAGCGCCATGTTAAGTGTGCGGGGGATCGGTGTTGCCGTGAGGGTCAGTATGTCAACTTCGGCGCGCAGGTTCTTGAGCTGCTCTTTGTGCCTGACGCCGAAACGATGCTCTTCGTCAACAATCACCAGTCCGAGTGCGCTGAACTTGATATCGGTCTGCAGCAGCCGGTGGGTGCCAATGATGATATCGATTTTGCCGGCCTTAACCGCGGCAATTACCTGCTGCGCTTCTTTGGCGGTGCGAAAGCGTGACAATACGTCTACGGTGACCGGCCAGTCTGCCAGCCTGTCGCTGAAGGTCTGGTAGTGCTGCTGGGCCAGCAATGTCGTCGGTGCCAGTATCGCCACCTGGGCGCCGCTCATTGCGGCCACGAACGCTGCCCGCAAGGCCACCTCGGTTTTGCCGAATCCCACGTCACCGCAGACCAGCCGGTCCATGGCCTGCGGTGCCTGTAAATCCGCCAGGGTGGCGTCGATGGCGGCCGCCTGATCTTCGGTCAGTTCAAACGGAAAGCCGGCCGCGAACCGCTCGTAGTCGCCCGGGTCCACCCGCATGCTGCGGCCTGAGCGGGCGGCGCGAGTTGCATACAAATCGAGCAGCTCGGCAGCAACGTCGCGAATCTGCTCCGCGGCTTTTTGCCTTGCGCGCGCCCATTGGTCGGTGCCCAGCCGATGCAGCGGCGCGTGCTCAGGGCTGGCGCCGGTGTAACGGGAAATCAGCTGTAGCGAGGCGACGGGCACGTAAAGCCGGTCACCGCCGGCGTATTCGAGGGTCAGAAAGTCAGCCGCCATCCCGTCGATGTCCAGGTGTGACAGGCCGCGGTAACGCCCCACGCCATAGTCTTCATGAACAACCGGAGACCCATCACGTAAGTCACTGAGATCCTGCAGTATTGCCTCGGGATCACGGGCCTTGCGGCGGACCCGGCGCCGCGGCCGGGAGCCGAACAGTTCCTGCTCTGCGATGATGCTGAAGCCGGCCTCCGGCAGGGTGACGCCGGTTGCAAGCTGCGCTACCACTATATTCAGACGGGCATCCCCGCCAACAAATTCCGCCCAGTTTGTGACCGTCGTGACGCTGAGTCGCTGGTCGCGCAGCAACTCCAGCAGCATCTCCCGCCGTCCGGCTGATTCCGCAGCAAACAAAACCCGGCCGTCGAAAGTCTGCAGATAGTCCAGCAATTCGGCGGCCGGCTTGCCTGCATGCGTGTTGATCATGACCGCCGGAGCGCGTCCGGCTGCGAGATTCAGACTTTCATCCGGCAATTTGCGACTTGCTGCCTGCCATAGTCGCGCCTGCTGCAGGGCCTGGTGATGCATGGCAGGTTCGCAATACAGCTCCGCCGGTTTGAGGGCAGGGCGTGTGGTGTCATGCCGGTATTGCTCGTAGCGTTCGCTGATTTCCGTCCAGTTCGCATCAATCGCGCTCGTTGCATCGTCGTGAAGCAGCACACTGTGGCTGGCCGGAAGGTAGTCCCAGATGCTTGCGGTGCTGTCAAAAAACAGCGGCAGATAATTTTCGATACCGCCGGGGAAGCGCCCATCAGACACTTCCGGATAGATTGCAGATTCGGCCGGGTTACCTTCAAACCGTTGCCGGTAACGGCTGCGAAACCCCCGTATCGCGTCCTGATCCGTTGGAAAGTCGCGCGCCGGCAGGGTTGTGAACTGCTGCAGCTGAGCGCCGGAACGTTGCGTGTCGGGATCGAACTCGCGGATCGACTCCACTTCATCGGCAAAAAAATCCAGCCGCACCGGTGCCGCGCTGCCCATCGGGTAAACGTCAATCAGTGAGCCGCGCACGGCCATTTCGCCGTGCTGATTTACCTGCGCAACCCGCGTGTAGCCGGCATCGCCGAGACGCTGACTGAGCTCTTCAATTTTGCACGTTTGCCCGACGCGCATGTTCAGACTATGGCCGCGGATGTAGTCTACCGGCGGCAAGCGGTAGAGCAGGCTGGGTGCCGCAATGACAACGATGGCTGGTGGCTGCTCAAGCAGGTCGGCCAGCAGTGCCATGCGTCTGGATACCAAATCGGGGTGCGGGCTGAACGCATCGTAAGCGAGCAGTTCCGGGTCTGTGTAAAGTCGTGCCCTGTCGATGCCGGCGAAAAAGCCGATTTCCCGCTCAAGGTTTTCTGCTGCCGCAACGCTGGGCGTGATTACCACTAGCGTGTGCTGCAGTTGCTGCTGCAGTTCACTGGCCAGCAATGCCGCGGCGGCGCCGTAGCAGCTGCCCAGCACGGTGGTGGCGCCGGCCGGCGCAGTCGGCGCGTGCCGGAGGAGCAGGGGTTCGGGGTGCAGCATAGTGGTCCGGGCAAAAGCCCGGATTATCCCACAAGCCGCGGCGCGCGCAGCCCAGTGGCTGGAAAAGCTGCCCGGATTACTGGCGCTTGGCTACTGCGTGCAATACGTAGTCGTATTCGAAATACACCACAAACGGCGCGTATTCCCAACTGGAGATAGGCGGCTCACCAACCGGACCACTGCGGCCCGCTGGTTCACCGAATTGGGCAATAACCTCGGCCTTGGTGGAGCCGCGAGCCGGATGGCCGGACTGTCCGGCTACCTTTATGCCCTCAACCAGCAGGGTGTCGGCGCTCGCGGCGCCGCCCAGGCTGACCGCCAGCAGGGTTGCTAACATAGCTTTTCGGAGCATGGTACTGGTACTCTCCATTGCGCACATGCCCGCCAATATAGCATTTACGCAAATGCTCGAATACAAAGCAGTTCACAGTCATAACGCCGATCTATGCGCCGTCCGGTAGCGCTATTTGTGGCCTTGCGCTACCTGAGGGCCAGCAAGGGCAGTGGCTTCGTGTCTTTTGTCAATGCCGCGTCCGTACTCGGTGTGATGCTTGGTGTGGCTGCGCTGATTGTCGTTATGTCCGTCATGAACGGCTTTGAGAACGAGCTGCGCGAGCGCCTGCTGGGCATGACAGCGCATGCCACGGTGAGCGGCGCCGACGCTTTGGCGGACTGGCCCGCCGCGGTCGAGCGTCTGGCTGCGCAGCCCGGGGTGGTTGCCGCGGCACCCTACGTTGAGTTTGAAGCCCTGCTGAGCGGACCCGGTGGTATGACCGCGGCATTGCTGACCGGCGTGCAGCCGGATCTGGAGCGACGGGTATCGGCGGTCGGCGACAGTATGCTGATCGGCAGGTTGGACGACTTGCAGGCCGGCTCGCGGGCCGTCGTGCTGGGCCGCGGTCTGGCGCGTCGGCTGGGCGTGGCGGTCGGTGATCCGGTGTCCATGCTGGTGCCGCGCGCCGGCGCTGGGGCAACGGTATCCGCCGCACGGTTGTCGGGATTCACGGTCAGCGGACTGTTCGAGCTGGGAGTGCAGGAGCATGACTCGGTGCGCGCACTGGTGCATCTCGACGATGCCGGCGAATTGGTGCAGCCGGGCGGAGAAATCTCCGGCATACGGGTGGAGACAGCGGATATTTTTGCTGCGCCCCAACTGGTGCGCAACGCGGCTGCCAACGCATCTCCCGGCGGGGATTTGCAGGTACGTGACTGGACCCAGGAAAATGCCAGCTATTTTCGTGCCATCAGAATTGAAAAAACCATGATGGCATTGCTGTTGTCACTCATTATCGGCGTTGCGGCTTTTAATATTGTTGCGATGCTGGTGATGGTGGTTGCGGAAAAGCGTGGCGGCATTGCCATACTGCGCACCCTGGGTTGTTCAAGGCGCGAAGTCGTGGCGGTTTTTCTGCTGCAGGGCACGGTGATCGGCTGGTTCGGTGCGTTGCTGGGCATCGCACTGGGCGTTGTCATGGCCTTGAATATCGATACGCTGGCACCGTTGCTGGAGAATCTGTTCGGTTTTCAGTTCATGCCGGCCGATCTCTATTATCTGACTGAACTGCCGGCTGACCTGCAGGCCACCGATGTGCTGACAGCTGCGCTTGGCGTGTTGCTTGTCACGGCTTTGGCAACGGTCTATCCGGCATTGCGGGCCGCCCGGGTGCATCCTGCGGAAGTGCTGCGCTATGAATAGCTGGCGGATGGACTGAATGTACCGGCCATTTGAAGTTTTTGTCGGCAACCGCTACCTGCGTTCACGCAAGCGCAATCGTTTTGTGTCTTTTATATCGTTGATTTCGGTCATCGGAATTGCGGTTTCTGTAGCAGTACTCATCGTGGTGCTGTCGGTCATGAATGGTTTCGAGTATGAGGTTCGCAATCGCATTCTGGCGGTGTTGTCTCATGGCAGCATTACCGGCATGCAGGGCAGGCTCCCCGACTGGGAACTGCTCAGCAACATTGCCGCGGCCGACGAGCGCGTTGTGGCAAGTGCACCGTTTATCAGCGGCCAGGGCATGCTGGTAAGCCCCGGCGGGGTTGCCGGTATCGAATTGCGCGGCATTCTGCCGGAGCACGAACAGCAGGTTTCAGATGCGGCCGGATTGATGACTGCCGGGCAGATGGATTCGCTGCAGCCGCGCGGCTGGAATATCGTGCTGGGGTCGGAGCTGGCGCGCCGCCTCGCGGTGCAGGTGGGAGACAAAATCGTCCTGCTCACTCCGCAGGGCAGCGTTACCCCGGCCGGGATGCTGCCGCGCATGCGACGTTTCACGGTTAGCGGGATTTTTCATGCCGGTATGTATGAATACGACCGCAACCTGGCGTATGTGCATCTGACCGACAGTGCGCGCCTGATGCGCATGGATGATGCGGTCAGCGGTTTGAGTTTTGCCGTGGTCGAGCCCATGCAGGCTGATGCTGTCGTTCGCAGCGTCGCGGTTGAATACGGTGGCGGGGTTTACGTAAGCGACTGGACCCGGCAGCATGCAAATTTTTTCCGTTCCATCGAGCTTACCAAGTCCATTATCTTTTTTATTTTGCTGATAGTCGTGGCGGTTGCAGCATTTAATATTGTTTCCACGCTGATGATGGTGGTGCGGGATAAAGGCAGTGAAATTGCGATACTCAGATCTATGGGCGCATCGGCGCTGAACATACTTAAGGTTTTCGTGACCGAGGGCGTAATGATCGGACTGTTTGGAACCTTTGCCGGCGTAGCAGCCGGAATCACGCTGGCGCTGAACCTGGGGGTGGTCGTGGGCTGGCTGGAAGCGTTGTTGCAAATACAGTTTGTTGCCCCCGACGTCTATTTCATCAGTGAACTGCCAAGTCAGTTGCGCTGGAACGATGTCTACATAGTCGGCGGACTTGCCTTTGTGCTGGTGATAGCGGCAACGGTGTATCCGGCGCTCCGGGCAGCGGCGACCCATCCGGCGCGGGCTTTGCGCCATGAATGATTCCGTGCCTGCGCCAGCCGGCCGGTCGCTGCCCGTGCTGGAATGCCGCAGTCTGACGCGCGACTTTGCCGATGCCGGTGCCGTGTTGCAGGTATTGCGTGGTGTCAATCTCACTATTAATGCGGGCGAGCGGATTGCCATCGTTGGCGAGTCGGGCGCGGGCAAAACCACCTTGTTACAGGTGCTGGGCGGTCTGGATTTGCCGACTACCGGCGAGGTGCTGATTCGGGGCCGCAACATCGCCAGCCTTAACAGCACCCAACGCGGTTTATTACGCAATCGCGAACTGGGATTTATTTACCAGTTTCATCACCTGCTGCCCGAATTCTCGGCGCTGGAAAACGTGGCCATGCCGCTGTTGATGCGCAGTGACCCCATCAGCAACGTGCGTGAGCAGGCGACAGAGTTGCTGAACAGGGTCGGCCTGGGCGAGCGGTTGCACCACCGTCCCGGTGAACTGTCAGGTGGTGAACGGCAGCGCGCCGCAGTAGCGCGCGCATTGATCACCCGTCCGGCACTGGTCATGGCTGATGAGCCGACCGGCAATCTTGATCACAGCAACGGCGAAAAAGTATTTGCACTCATGCTTGAGTTGAATCGCGAATTCGATTCCAGCCTCGTGGTGGTTACCCATGATCAGGCGCTGGCTGCGCGCATGGACCGGGTGCTGCGGCTGCAGGACGGCGTGCTGACGGAATGATTGCAGCGTTCAGCTGCGCCGATGACGCTGCCGGTAGCGCTGCAATGTCAGGATGTGCCAGATCGTGCTGATCAGCAAATACGCGACTGACGCAACGGACGTTGCCAGCAGCACTGAGCCATATACCAGCGGTCGCCAGCGCAGGGCGATCTCCTCGCTAAGCCAGTGCAGGCTTGCTTCCGGCGGTATGGCATCGACCGGAATGTCGAGCAGCAGCCCGCCGACGCGATAGGCAAAATAAAATACCGGTACGAAGGTCAGCGGGTTGGTAACCCAGACAGCCAGTGCCGCCAGCGGCAGGTTTACCCGCAACAGCAATGCTCCCGCTATGGCCAGGGCGGTCTGTCCGGGCAGTGGCAGCAGGCCAAGAAACAGGCCCAGCGCGATGCCGCCCGCCACCGGGCGGCGCCCGGCGGAAAAATAAACCGGGTGAGTGAGCAGAAACTCAAA